>NZ_LR134427.1 GCF_900637865.1 Legionella adelaidensis | reverse complement strand
CGGGCACTATCTAATGAGGGCATAATTACTTCATTATTTCTCGGATCATAATCTTGATTTCGAAGACTTTGGAGCTCATATTGGCGCACATCTGAATACTTGGCTCCGGTGACTTGTAAAGTGTCACATTCGGTTTGCAAAATCAGCGGGCGTATAAAGACCATAAGAATTTTTTTGTCACGATTATTGATCTTATGTTGAAATAATCTTCCCACGCCTGGTATATCACCTAAAATCGGCACTCTCGTATTATCATTGGTTAAGCCGTCTTGCATTAATCCACCCAAGACTATGATATTACCGCTTTCTACATGTACTGATGTAACTATAGCACTGATATTAAAGATGGGGTTGGTGGTGGTGGCATTTATTGTATCCAGGGTGTCATTGCCCTGATCAATTTGCATTTGTATACCATTGCCGCGAGTAATTTGCGGACGAACATAGAGGTGCAAAGCAACGTTGACGCGATCAAATGTAGTATAGGGAGTTGCGGTGGTGGTACCGTTTCCGTTGCTAGGATAAGAAGAGGAAGCAACAGAGACTTGTTTCCCAATTAATATTTTGGCCTGGCGATTATCTAAAACTACAACAGAAGGTGTGGATAAGATATTTGCTTTATGTTGTTGTGCCAGCGCATAGATCTGCGCCTGGAAATCATCTAAACCTGTTTTGGAATTAATAATTGCAAACCCTGGTCTAAACGTATTGTCTTTTCCTACTCGACTACCCCATTCAATACCAAGGCTATTAAAGTCGCTTTCGTTAATTTCAGCGACTAAAGCTTCAATAAGAATTTGGGCAGGCTTTATGTCTAATTGGCTAATGACTTTTTTTAGAATGCGAATTAAAGTTGCCGGCCCATTAATAATAATGGAATTGGTGTTAGGTTCGGCAATAATTTGAATAGTGGGCTTGGTGCTTCCTTCATTTTGTGTATTAGTTCCAGTGGTATTTGGAGTAGCCGCAGCGTTCATGCCTTGCGTGACATAATTGCCACTCATATTGGCAGCGGCGGTGTTTCCACTACTCGATGAGCCATCTGCTAAATTAGATGCAGGGTTAGTGCTATCTAAAGCGGGCCTGGTAATGGTTCCAATAGTGGTTCCTACAGTTCCACTAAAATTAGATTGAGCAATACCTGCGAGAATTGGTACAAGGTCTTCCGCGCGCAGATAATTTAAATAAATGACCTGCGTATTGCTATTACTTCCAAGAGGTCCTTCTTTATCTAATTTTGAAATTAATACGCGTAGCCGCAGGCGCTCTGTTTGTGAGCCGCTGATTAATACAGAGTTGTTACGATCATCTGCAGCCAAGGTAGTTTGATTATGTACCCCAATACCGGGCTGCGTTTTCACTAAATCTTTTAACGTGTTGACAACATCCATGGCCAATGCATGTTGCAGAGGCACCATATCTATTCCATTAGATGAAGAGGTATCTACTTGTTTAATAATTTTTGCCAGTTGGCGAATATTATTAGCACGACCAGAAAGAATAAGCATATTAGATGGTGCATAGGCAGAAACACTACTCCACTGGGGCATCAATGGTCTTAATACAGGGACTAATTGTTCGGCAGGGACATAATGTACAGGAATGACTTGTACCATTACCTCATCCCCTTGCGCAGGAGTTAGTTGGCTAAGTTGATCGGGGGATTGGGTTTTTGCTTCAATGTTGGGAACAATTTTTAATATTTTCCCATTTTGAATAGCCGCATAGCCCGATACCTGCAGCATAGATAAAAACGCTTGATACAATTCTTTATCTGACATGGGTGTACTGGAAACAATAGAAACTTTTCCTTGAACGCGGGGGTCAATCAAAAAGTTTTTACCGGTAATACGTGAAACTTCTGCAATCACCGCTCTTATATCAGCATTGCGTAAGTTCCAAATTTTTCCTTCAGTTCGTGGAATAGCGGTACTGACAACGTCTTCTTTGTTTACTACTGGAGGTATCTCTTCATGAATAGGGGTACTTGTAGTAGTTATTTTAACTTGTGTGGGTTGAACTGTTATTTTCTCACTGTCTGTTATCTCATTCTTTTGAATTTCAACAATTCCTGGTGATACCTCAAATTTTTCTGGAAGTAATGCTACTTTTTGCCCTTGGACGGCCGGCTCTACTTTTTTCTGTACTTGTTTCGCTTCTGAATAAGTTTTTAATGGACCAATTTGTAACACATAAGGGCTTTGGGTGTCGGGATGGTAAATTAAAATAGGCTGGCCCAAATCTTGTAATTTTTTCTGTAAAAGTTGTGCGTCTTTTTGTTGTAAAAAAGAACCCGCTTGCAGCATATAAACGGTCTTACCATTTTGGGTAATGGTCTTTATGCTAACTCCATCTGCAAATAGTGAAAAAGAAATGCACAACAAAAGCAGATAAAAAACAATTTTTCGCATTCAACTACCGGTAAAAGGGGGTTGCCTCATGATAACTAAAAATAGGGGATTGGAATAGATGGTGGCTATGGGTGGACTCGAACCACCGACCTCAGCATTATGAGTGCCGCGCTCTAACCGGCTGAGCTACATAGCCATAAGGAGGCGTGATTTTGGCTTTTTCAGAAGATGATGTCAAGTCTTTTGAGTTATAGAAACTTGACTTATAACTCAACAATACTTAAATTTTGAGTTATATAGCTTGTTTGTATAACTCAAAATGAAAAAATGGGTATGGCAAGTCACAGAGTGGCCATATTTTTATTACGATAGCTCGAAAATTATTTCACATGAGCGAAAATTCATACAGCAAATTGGAAAGTTCGCGGCTGTCCTTTCTTATATTCACTCAGAAGACAAAGAAAAATTTATTATTGAAGCTTTATCGGAAGAGGGGTTAAAAAGTTCTGAAATAGAAGGAGAGATCTTAGAGCGTGAAAGTTTGCAATCCTCTATTAAAAAGCACTTGGGTTTAAAGAAAGACATAGGGGAATCTCCTAAGGAAAAGGGGATGGCAGCGTTACTTTGTGATGTGTACCAAAGTTACCAAAACCCCTTAACAGCAGACATGCTTTTTAATTGGCATCAACAGTTAATGGAGTTTAAAAGTACAAAAATTACAGTAGGGAAATACAGAGATCATAGCGAACCCATGCAAGTTGTCTCTTCCCGCTATGATAAGCGTGAAGTATTTTATGAAGCCCCTCCTTCTAAACGCGTTCCAGTGGAAATGGCTGTCTTTATTGACTGGTTTAATAAAATAGACTCTAGCGAATCTATTCTAGGAAAAGCCGCATTGATTCATGTGTATTTTGAATGCATTCACCCTTTTGAGCATGGAAATGGAAGGATAGGTAGAGCATTAGTGGAAAAATATCTCTCTATGACATTTGAAACACCTTTATTATTACCTTTATCACAAATCATTTATAAAAATCAAAAAGCTTATTATGCAGCGCTTGGAAGTTGTAACCAATCGTTAGATGCCAATACTTGGGTGCAATTTTTTGTGAGAGTTATTGAAGAAGCACAAGAAAGCGCGATTGAGATAGTCAATTTCTTACTTTTTAAAACGAAGCTATTTGATAGATTCAAAGGAAAAATTAATCAGAGACAAGAAAAAGCCTTGTTGAGAATATTTAAAGAAGGACCTGAAGGTTTTAAGGGAGGTTTAAGCGCTGAGAAATATATTGCTATTACCAAAACCTCAAGGGCTACTGCTACTCGGGATTTGCATGAGTTAGTTTCTATGCAGGTATTAGAAAAAACAGGGAAGCTCAAACATACTAGATATTGGTTAATAAAAACCAAACTGTAGCCTGTTGCTTGCCAACCAGGTTTTCTGGCCCCAATGCATGTACTTTTACTGACAAGATGAAATCCTGGTTGACAAGGCCACCCGGTTGTCGTTAGGTCTTCACACCGACCTGTAAGGGTGGTATTTAGACGCAATATTTGTTAGGATAACCGGTTTATCATTACTGCGTTAAAATAATACAAAGTATCTAATCACGAAATCTCTATGAGCAAAAAACTCTATATTAAAACCAATGGTTGTCAGATGAATGAATATGACTCCTCTAAAATGGCAGAGGTGTTATTACAATCTCATGGGTTAGAAAAAACAGAAAATGTCGAAGAAGCGGATGTTATTTTATTGAATACATGCTCTATTCGTGAAAAAGCCCAGGAAAAAGTGTTTTCCCAACTAGGCCAATGGAGAGATTATAAGAAAAAGAACCCTCATGTTGTGATTGGCGTCGGTGGTTGTGTGGCTAGCCAGGAAGGTGGGGACATTATCAAAAGAGCGCCTTTTGTGGATTTGGTTTTTGGACCACAAACACTACACCGTCTCCCTGCCATGCTCAATGAAAGATTATCATCAAGAAAACCCGTTGTAGATATCACTTTCCCTGAAATTGAAAAGTTTGACCATCTTCCTGCCCCTCGTGCAGAAGGACCGGTTGCATTTGTTTCGATTATGGAGGGTTGCAGTAAATATTGCAGTTATTGCGTTGTTCCTTATACCCGTGGCGAAGAAATTAGCCGTCCTTTTGATGATGTAATAGCTGAATGCTATCAATTAGCTAACCAAGGCGTACGTGAGATTAATTTGTTAGGCCAAAATGTCAATGATTACCGTGGGCCTATGCATAATGGAGAAATTGCCGATTTAGCCTTACTAATACATTATGTGGCAGCCATTGAAGGAATTGATAGAATTCGCTTTACCACCTCTCATCCTCTCGCTTTTTCTGATAATTTAATCAATGCATATGCAGAAGTACCTGAATTGGCTAATCATTTGCATTTGCCTGTTCAAAGTGGCTCTGATCGCATATTGGCTATGATGAAAAGAGGGTATACGGCTTTAGAATTTAAATCGAAGATCCGAAAGTTACGAAAAGTACGTCCCGATATTCGTTTATCTACAGATATTATAGTCGGTTTTCCCGGTGAAACGGACCAGGATTTTCAAGATACCATGAATTTAGTCCATGAAATCGGGTTTGACACTTCTTTTAGTTTTATTTATAGCCCGCGTCCGGGAACTCCTGCTGCTAATTTAGTTGATGAGACCCCCATGGATGTTAAAAAACAGCGTTTAAAAATCCTTCAAGACAGATTGTTATTACAAGCTTCGCGTTATAGCGAATCTATGGTGGGCAGCGAACAAAAAATATTAATCACAGGTACTTCCAAAAAAAGGGCACAGTTAGCTGGAAGAACAGAGTGCAATCGCGTGGTTAATTTTGATGGTCCTACCGATTTAATTGGCCAGTTTGTTACTGTGCAAATCACCGAAGCACAACCAAATTCTTTGCGCGGCCGATTACTATCCAATAATGACTAAATTAATCGAGCATCAACTCACTATTCCTATTCTACAGGAAGGTAAACGAGTTGATGCGGTTCTTGCCGAGCTATTTCCAGAGTATTCCCGCAGTCAACTAAGTAGTTGGCTTAAAGCAGGGTTTATCACCATTAATAAGCGCGTTTATAAACCAAAAGAAAAAGTCTTTGGCGGTGAGAATCTTGAAATTAAAATTATTCCACAAGTAGAAGAAAGCAGTTTGGGTGAAGATATCCCTTTAGCTATTATTTATGAAGATGAGCATCTTATCATTATAAATAAACCCGCTGGGTTAGTAGTTCATCCTGGCGCTGGAAATTTACAACATACATTGGTGAATGCTTTAATTCACCATAATCCTGACTTACAACAATTACCGCGTGCAGGGATTATTCACCGTTTAGACAAAGATACGACGGGTTTATTAATCGTAGCCAAAACGTTGCATGCGCATACGCAGTTAATAAGACAAATGCAGGCCAGGGAAATTCAACGGCATTATCTTGCTTTAGTAAATGGCCATGTTATTAGCGGTAAAAGGATTGAAACCTTTTTTGGACGTCATCCTAAAAACAGGCTTAAAATGGCAGTATGTAATCATGGGAAAGAAGCAATAACTGAATTTAGCATCCGTAAACACTATAATTCCTTTACCTTACTCGATGTAAAGCTTTTTACTGGGAGAACCCACCAAATTCGCGTTCACTTAAGCCATATTAACTATCCTATTGTGGGGGACAGCTTATATGGTGGGCGCCTGCGAATTCCTCCCCAAGCAACTGACCAACTTAAACAGATGTTACAACAGTTCAAAAGACAAGCATTGCATGCATATCATTTGTCTTTCACACATCCTATCAGTAAACAGGAATTGACATTTTCTGCCCCGATCCCGGATGATTTTCAATTATTATTAAACTTGCTGGATGCTTATTGTGAAAATATTTCCTGCTAACTGGGATGCGCCTTCTAATATTGTAGCGTTTACTACCACGCGAGAAGAAGGTTTCAGCGAACTAACCTATGCCAAAAATAATTTAGCATTACATGTTGGGGATCAAGCAGAAACCGTTTTACAGAACCGCCAGTTATTGATGAAACAATTCTCCATTCCCAAAGAGCCCATATGGCTGGAGCAAATACACAGTAATATTTGTATTTTGGCAGAAGAAGAAAGTAACCGTTTGGCGGATGCTGCAGTTACTCGTAGCCAAAATATCCCGTTAGTGATTATGACTGCGGATTGTTTGCCTATTATGCTTTGTAGTAAAAAAGGCAATGAAATTGCCGCAATTCACGCTGGCTGGAAAGGCTTGGCACAAGGCGTTGTCGAAAATACTTTAGAGAAAATGCGAACTAGCCAGGAAGATTTAATAGCTTGGATAGGGCCTGCTATTTGCGGCCAATGTTATCAAATTGGTTCGGAAGTAAAAGAAGCTTTTTTACAAAATTACCCCTTTACCCAAGCTGCTTTTCAGCCTCAAGGCGATCGTTTTTTAGGAAATTTACCGCTTATGGCTGAACTTATTTTACAAAAGTTAGGCTTGAAAGAAGTCTATCAGTCTAAAGCATGTACATTTGAATCAGATAATACATTCTATTCCTATCGTCGAGAGCCAAAAACCGGTAGAATAGCTACCTTGATTTGGTTTCAATAAAAAGGATTTACTTTACCCGCGGGATTAATACTATGATGAAATTACGTTCTCTTTTCAGTTTTCTTTTCCTGATTGCGAGTAGTTTGGTTTTTGCTGACTCACCAGCTCCCATGCTGCCTACATTGGCTCCTGTATTAAAAAATGCCATGCCAGCAATCGTTAACGTTGCTGTGCAAGGGTATATCCCCAATGGGGTGAATACGGAAGAAGAGGAAAACGATGAAGAGCAGCCACAAGAAAAACAAGCTCCTCAGCGTTCCCCCTTGCCAGATAAACCGAAAAAATTTCAAAGTATTGGTTCCGGCGTCATTATGGACCCCGCTCAAGGAATAGTCCTTACTAACGACCATGTAATTAGAAATGCTAGTGTGATTACGGTTACTGTAAATGATGGCCGTAGGTTAAAAGCTAAATTAGTTGGTAGTGATGCCGAGACGGATATTGCTGTATTAAAAATTGATGCAAAAAATTTAAAAAGCTTACCAATTGGTGATTCAGACAAAATTGAAGTAGGCGATTTTGTAGTGGCTATAGGTAATCCCTTCGGTTTAAACAGCTTTGGTAATAGTCAGTCCGCTACCTTTGGTATTGTTAGTGCAATGAAGAGAAGTGACCTTAATATCGAAGGTATTGAAAATTTCATTCAAACTGATGCAGCTATAAACCCCGGTAATTCGGGTGGTGCATTGGTAAATGTGAAAGGGGAGTTAGTCGGTATAAATACGGCGATTATTTCACTTTATGGTGGGAGCGTAGGAATAGGATTTGCTATTCCGATTAACATGGCAAAAGATGTTGCGCAGCAAATTATTAAGTACGGCTCTGTCCATCGTGGGTTAATGGGCGTCTTCGTACAACATTTGACCCCTGAACTTGCGCAGGCCTTAGGGTACCCTGAAGACTTTCAAGGAGCCTTGGTGTCTCAAGTTAATCAAAACTCTCCTGCTGAAGCTGCAGGATTAAAGCCCGGCGACATTATTGTACAAATTAATGACACTAAAATTACTCAGGCAACGCAAGTGAAAACTACCGTTAGTTTATTGCGAGTGGGTAGTAAAGTAACTATTAAATTAAAGCGTGACGGTAAAGACTTAACACTCAATTCTTACGTTACTGATATTAAACAACACGAGCAAAAAATGCAGGCGCAAAATCCATTTCTTTATGGACTGGCGTTGAAAGATTTTGAACAAGACTCCCCATTACATGGGCATATTGTTGGAGTACAGGTAGTCGGCGCTTCTGAAAATAGTGCTGGCTGGAGAGCCGGAATTCGGCCAGGAGACGTAATTATTTCTGCCAATAATCAACCTGTACACAGCACTAAAGACTTACAAAATATTGCCCATCAAAAGAAAAACCAGTTGTTGGTGCAAGTTTTGCGTGGGGCGGGAGCTTTGTATATTTTGGTAATTTAAACAGAGCTTGGGCACGGTTGAAGAAGCGTCACTTTTATTCAACCTCTTCTCACTTTTGTCATACCCGCATAGGCGGGAAATCTATTCGTACCCTGGTTGCTTGCCAACCAGGTTTCAACTCCCTCTCTTTTCGCAAAGATAAAAAACCTGGTTGGCAAGCAACAAACTACTAGTAATGAATTAAAAACAGTGAAAAGTAGCTTAGTGAAGCGGTTAGCGTAACAAGGTAAATCTCAGGATGAGCTTATTCACTTATTAAAGCTGCTTTGCAAGTGGCTTCGTTAACTCTCCCCCAGCGATCATTAACTCGGCCAACCCACTTGCTTTTAAGTATATGGTTGACAATAAATCCATTGTGTTTAAAATAAAATCATTTTCTGAATTCATGCAAAATATGTTCGATAATATTATTACCTCTGCAGCGGCTGGTGCTGTTACGGATCACCCGATTAGAGCTTATTTATGGGCGTTTTATAGAATAAAAAGTATATTGTGGGCTGAGGCAAAGAGACAAGAAGACACCCATTATCAAAATTTAGTGACATTTTCACAAAACCTTTCTCAAGATTTAAATTCCATTGCGAGTCTCTATGAGATAAAAAATCCTGTTTTTTGCCTATCTCTTTTATGCACTAAACTGGATGATGAGCGCAGAGCTTATAATCATGCGGTTGATAAACGAAAAAAAATTGAAGCGGCTATACCTCAAGGTGATTTAATTGCACAGATGGCTTTTCTAGGAAAAGCGACCCCGCCTAATCAACAATTTATTTACTTTAAGAGTAATTTTACACGACTCCTAGAACAAGATTTAAGCTTGAAAACCTCTGCAGGAGTACAAACAATTTCGTTATCGAAGTTAGGCCTGTTTGCTTGTCCTCAATCGCAAGACCCTGAAATGGAGAAAATAGTTAGCCACTTGTCGTTATAATGTTGACCACCAGCTCTACCCTTTTAAAGCGGTTTTAAAAAATTACTTAAATCTGGCTTGCGTTGCATGCGATATTGATAAACCGCGTAAAAAGCAATAATGTTTTTGATATAATTGCGAGTTTCTCGCCACGGCAGTGTTTCAATCCAAATATCCATTTGTTTAGGGGGGTGGTTTTTTAACCAATAAACTACCTGTCTGGGACCTGCGTTGTATGCAGCACTTATGAGTACCGGATGACCGAAACGTTTTGCCAATTGCCCTAAATAAGCAGTACCAATATTGATATTTTTAGGTGGTGTAAAAAGTTGATTTTTATCTGTAAAATGTATCTTTTCTTGCTTGGCGATTATTTTTGCTGTAGTCGGCATGAGTTGCATTAGCCCATGCGCTCCGGCAGGAGAAATCACATCCTCCCTAAAAGTACTTTCCTGACGAATAATGGCATATATAAATTCTTTCGGGATATTATAACTTTTAGAGTTTTTCGTAATTTCTTCTTTATAAGCTAAAGGGAAGCGCAGGTTGAGCTGATTATTTAACTCTTCTTCTGTATTGCTCAAATTCAAAGCTTTACCATACCATTTTAAATCGTGCATAATCCAAAAAGCCATTGCGGCTTTATCTTCTTTTGGAAGTTCTAAAAAGAATTCGTTTAATAGGCGCGAAGCTTCTATTTTTTGATTATTGAGGTAGAGTGACCTCACCTGATCAGTAAAAGGCTTATAGGGTTGCAATTTGTTTAAATTATTCGGCGGTGCTTCGTTTTCAAAACTAAAGCGCTTTTTTAAACGTAAACTAGAAAGAAAACCGTAATAGTTTCGTGTGTGCGCAATTTCTTGATATAAAGCATTTGCTTCTTCTTTTTTTCCTCTGGCTTCTTTAGCACGAGCCAACCAATATTGCCAAACTGGCTCATTTTTGTCTTTTGAATAATTGATTAACCTTTCTACGTCAACCCACTTTTGCTCTTTCAAGGCATAGCGTATCCGCCAATCTAATAAAATTTCATCATAATAAGCTGGCTTGATTTTTGCGAACCACTCTAAAGCATCTTGATTACTTCTTAAAACTTTATAAAGTGTTAGGTAGGATAAGAAAGATTGCTGCTGTTTTTCATTTAATAATCTTTTCGTTCGTGGTTGATTCCAAATTTCTACGGCTTTTTTCATGTTGATAGGAACTAACCGCTTAAGTCCAAATAAATAAAATGCGCCGTGTTCTTTCCCCGGTTGAAGAAAAACAATTTTTTCAGGCTTTAAGTAAATATCTGTTATAAGTTGTGCATCTGTTAATCGTGGGGGCTTGTGTAGCTTTAAAAGGTATCGAGCTAATGAAACGTTCTTATTTTCTAACGCGAGCTCAATGCGTTGATCTATTAATGAAGGCTCTAGTGTATTGCTTGCAATGAGATAATCGAACAGTTGATTGCAGGCAGGCGGCTGCGAGTTACCATTAACCCAAAGTACCTTGGCTTTTAATAATGCTTCTTGCTCTTTGCCTTGATTATACAACGCAAGTAATGACAGGCACTGTAAACTTATATTTTCTGTTTCTTTATAATGTTCCAGGAATGTAGACCAGTCTTTGTTATGAGCCAATTGATATAACCATTTTTCCCGCAGCTTATTCGCTAATGGTGTATCGCTTTCAATAAATTGTAAAAATGCCGGGGTAGTTGTTACGGGTAAATTTTCACTCCATTGTTGATATACCTGGAAGCGTTCCATGTATTCTTTGCCGGTTATGGCAAATGAGTTAGAAAAATTAAAAATGAGAAGAAAGACAACCAATATTTTCATTTAAAAATTAAACCTGATTTAATTGTTGGCGCAGTTGAGCGATAGTATTTTTATAATTATCTTGAGTAAAGATAGCGGACCCGGCAACAAACTGAGTAGCTCCGGCTTTGGCGGCTTCAGAAATGGTATGTATATCGATACCCCCATCGACACATAATGGTATCGTTGGATACTTACGATGGATCTCTTTCACTTTGTGAAGAGCAGAGGGTATAAGTTTTTGCCCCGCGAAACCCGGATTGACCGTCATCACTAAAATAAAATCCAAATACTGCTTTACCCATTGTATATGATTAATTGATGTTCCTGGATTTAAGACCAAGCCTGCTTCACACCCTTTTTGTTTAATTAATTGTAAGCTTCTATCCAAATGTAGAGTAGCTTCGGGATGAATGCTAATTCGAGTAGCGCCTGCTTCCGCAAATTTTTCGATAAGGTGATCTACAGGTGTAACCATTAAATGTACATCGATAGGCAGCGTGGGAAATCGTGTACGAAGATTTTGACATAAGATAGGACCGAAAGTGAGATTGGGTACATAATGATTATCCATAACATCAAAGTGGATCATGTCTGCACCTGCTTGCATTACCGCATCTACTTCTTCTCCTAATCGAGTTAAGTCTGCCGAGAGAATAGAGGGTAAGATGTGGTAATGCATAGATATCTCTTTTACCAGCAATCAATCATGCCGGAGAATGATAAATTAATTGAGGCCACATGAAGAGGTTGATCGATAACTTCAGTGGAAGAGGACTGATTAAGAGCTTGGGCAACCATATAACGAAAATCCAAACCAAACCAGGTTAAATCATCGAGATAATAGCCAGCACCAAGAATTCCTTGAACTACTGGGGTATCGAATGAATCATTTATTCGTGTCCCTTGGACATATTGATTGTTTAAATAAAACTTTAGCGAGTTATTGATGCGTGCATAACCAATCCCAGCACCAACATAAGGGGCAAAATCCATTCCGGGACCAACAAAATCAAAGATACCATTAGCTAATACGGCCCCAGTATTGGTTTGCCCTTCGAATCGGAGGTTGAGATTTTTGGTAGCATATATATAAGTGTTGCCATTCGCTGTAATTTCTTTATAGCGATTGCCCATGAGCAAAAACTCTGCTTCTGCACGAAACTGTGGAAAGAATCGATAGCCAACGGCCAGGGCGATTTGTCCGTAACCTGTGTATTTTAAATCGCCTTCAGTAACTAATAATGTGTTGGGATCGATAAAGGTAATATCATTAGGGAAAGCATAGTTTCCACCTACTAAAATTTGTCCATACCACCCGGTTTTTGGGTTGGCTGCATTTAGGGGAGTAACACATACGAGGAGCAAGCTTATTAAAAACAGTTTTTTCATTTCTATCCTTGATCAATGATTACTTATAACGAACTTCATCAAAACGATATGTCAGGCCAATATTTGCCATATGTGCTTGAAAAATCTTACCCAGTTCATCCACTTTATCTGTGGCTAAGTAGCGATATCCAATGCTGGCAGCATAATTTTCTGCAAAGTTGAAGGTTAAACCTGCCATCCCTTGATAAGCAAACACACTGTTAGCGCCTGAAAAGGTGGTACTAAAAAATTGAGTGGTATTTTTTAATTCTGACTTAACGTGCCCATAACCTAAACCCGCACCTACGTATGGCTCTATTGAAGGCGCAACTATTCCAGGAAAATCATAATATATATTTGCCATGGCAACGAAGGTATTAACCGAGCCACTCCCATTCGCTTGCCTTATATTATTAATCCGGAAGTGATCAACATCTGCAGTAAGATAAGTAAGTTCTGCTTCATAACGCATAGGAGTGCTTTTATAGCCAAAACTGCCACCAGTATCCCATCCTGATTCATAATTGACGTCTGTATAAGTTAAGAGATTAATGGTTTTACTAACATTGTTTGGTATATAAGCATACCCGCCAAACACACTGGCATACCAACCATCTATGGGGGGTGCGGCAAAAACAAATTGAGAGGCTAATAACGCAGTTGAGGCAAGCAAAATTTTCATAACATCCCTTTATATAAAAAGTTACTCCATGTTAGCGATTTAGGTATATTTTGCAAGGGATTTTCTATCTAAATCTTACGAAGAAAATGCTCAAATCCGGAGGTGATAGGATAGCGCCAATCTCTATCAAAATTGCAATTACTAATTTTTATTCCTGGAGGACTTTGCCTTCTTTTATATTCGTTACGGATGATGAGACGTATAACTCGACTGACGTCTTTTTCGGAAAACCCTTTCTTAATGATTGCTTGTGTACTTAAATTTTTCTCAATATATAAACGCAAAATACCATCCAAAATGGCATAGTCTGGTAAAGCGTCTTGATCTTTTTGGTTGGGGGCAAGCTCTGCGGAGGGGGCTCTTTTTATTACGCGCTCAGGAATAACAGGCGATAATTTATTGCGATAATGGGCTAATGCGTAGATTTCTGTTTTCAATACATCTTTGATAGGAGCCATTCCTCCCACCATGTCACCATATAAAGTAGAATAGCCAACCGCCGCTTCGCTTTTGTTACTTGTACTAATTACCATCTTGCCGCTTTTATTGGATAAAGCCATTAGTAAACTGCCGCGAATTCGAGCTTGCAAGTTTTCTTCAGTTATATCGGGTTTTAAATTTTTAAATTCAGGAGCTAAAGTTTCTAAAAACGCGTTAAAAGCGGGTTCTATGGATAAAATTGAATAAGGAACTTGTAAAGTATCAGCTTGGGTAATTGCATCTTCATTGCTCATGCTGGAAGTATAACGAGAAGGCATTAAAACCGCATGAACCTTAGAAGGACCGAGTGCATCGCTTGCGAGCGCTAAGGTAAACGCCGAATCAATACCACCGGATAACCCTAGTAAGACGCCTGGGAAATTATTTTTAACAATATATTCTTTTAAACCGTATTGAAGAGCAGTATAAATTAATGCTTCCTTTTGTAATAAGGGCGCTAAAGTCCCTTTAACATGTTTGCCTTCAATGCTGACGGGGAAAAGCGACTCCTCAAAAAGAGGAGCTCGGGCGCAGATTTCTCCATCACTGTTCATCGCTAAAGATTGTCCATCAAACACTATCTCATCCTGTCCGCCTGTTTGATTGACGTAGAGAATGGAAACGCCTTTTTTTGCATGTTGCTGTAGTAAAGCTACGCGTTGTTCATATTTATCTTTTTCAAAAGGCGAGGCATTAATACAAACTAAAACTTCAGCACCTGCTTTAATCGCATTAGCAGCGGGTTCTGGTTGCCAAATATCTTCACAAATACAAAGACCGATTCTGTAATTTTTAATGGTAAAAACGATAGGGTGGTTACCTGGTGAAAAATAACGTGCTTCGTCAAACACGCCATAGTTAGGCAACATTTGTTTGTGATAGCGTATAACATTATTATTCCCGATAATGGAAGCGCTATTAAACCGCCTTCCTTGCTCTAGTGAAGGGTGACCCACAATTACATAGCCGCTTTTAACCGCTTCGTAAATTTCCTTAAGACTTTCTTCAACCTGGGTAAAGAGTTCAAGCCGTAAAAGTAAATCCTCAGGTGGGTATCCCGTTAATATCAGTTCTGGAAAAACAAGCAAATCATACTGTCCTTGGTGCTTTTGAATAATTTCAATGATTTTACGGGTATTTGCTTTAATCGCACCTACAAGAGGATTCATTTGTACCATCAAAATGTTTAAAATGTTTTGCATAAAACTTTATGGAAAAAATAAGTATTGATGAATGGTAATCGTTACAGAAGTATATTTCCATCAACAGACTTGTTAAAGGGTTAATTGCTTCCAATGAATGATCAAGTTGATTGGGGCAGCAGCCGAGTCAACCATGCAACGAGGTGGCTTGCAACCTGTTAGATTAATTTCGTGATTGGCTCCCCTTTTCCGCAGATAATTGAGTATTTCCCTATGTTGCGTATAATTCTAAGTCCTTAATTTATTTGAAGCCGCATGATTGATCTGCATTGTCATAGTCATTTCTCCGATGGGGAATTACACCCTAATGATTTGTATTTGAAGGCTAGGCAAAATGGTGTGAAAACACTTGCATTAACTGACCATGATACCGTTGATGGAGTACGGTTATTACAAAAAGCTGCTACAGACAATACTATTCAAATTATAAGTGGGATTGAGTTTAGTACCCGTTGGAAAAAACATGATATTCATATTGTTGGTTTAAATATTGATATCAACAGTGCTGCGTTAAACACTTTAATTAATCGGCAAAAAGAATCCCGCTTGCAACGCGCTATTCATATTGCTGAGCGGGTCGAAGCAATAGGTATAAAAGATGCTTTAGAAAAAGCCAAAGCTATCTCAGGTCATGAGGGGATTGGGAGGCCTCATTTTGCTAAAGTATTTGTAAATGAAGGATTGGCAAGGGACATGCAAGATGCATTTAAACGCTATTTAGGACGAGGGCGAAAAGCATACGTCCATACTCCCTGGATTAGTATTGAAGAAGCGGTTGAAGGGATTTTACAGGCTGGAGGGGCCGCGGTTTTGGCGCATCCCTTAAAATATTCGTTGACCCGTACAAAACTAAATGAGTTAATACAGGCATTTAAAATGGCGGGTGGCACTGCAATTGAAGTCATTTCTGGCGCTATGAAAACAGATCAGATTAAAGATATGTGCGCACTTTGTAATCGCTTTAATTTATTGGCTTCAACAGGCTCTGATTTTCATGGAGAAAAATTATCCCCCGTCTCGCTTGGCCAACAACCACTTTTACCGTTAAACTGTAATCCGGTTTGGCAAAATTGGAATAATGAAAAAGAAGGTAGCTCCCAGAGGGAAATATGAGTCAGTTTTTTGCTATCCATCCGGATAACCCACAAGCACGTTTATTACGCCAGGCAGCTTCTATAATTGAGGACGGTGGAATTCTCGTATACCCAACGGATTCAGGATATGCATTAGGTTGTGCGTTAGGAAATAAAGCAGCCCTTGAAAGAATCCGAAGGTTACGGCAATTAGATAAAAATCATAATATGACTTTAGTTTGCAGGGATTTATCGCAATTAGGGACGTATGCCAGAGTTAATAACTCCATTTTTCGTTTATTAAAAGCATTTACCCCGGGTTCTTACACTTTTATTTTGAATGCTACGAGCGAAGTGCCTCGTCTTATGCTGCACCCTAAGAGAAAAACTTTAGGGTTACGGGTACCTGAAAATACTATAACTTTATCATTACTAGAATGCTTAGAAGCTCCATTAATGAGCACAACTTTAATTTTACCTGGAGCAAAAGCTCCTTTAAGCGAACCGGAATCTATAAGAGATATACTGGGTGATCAAGTGGATTTAATTATCGATGGAGGTAATTGTGGACAAGAGCCTACCACTGTAGTTGATTTGACCGGAGAATATCCGGTTATCATACGTGAGGGAAAAGGAGATCCGGAGCCTTTTCGTTAATGTAAGTTGAGTCGGCGAGCTGTCATTCCCGCATAAGCGGGAATCTATTCTTCAGCTGGTACTCTTCCAATAATAGAAATGGATCCCCGCCTACGCGGGAATGACAAAAATAGAAAGTAGGCGGATGGGAGAGGTTTGAATGAAAAACCTTGATTACGCTAGCGCTGCATCAAGGCTACATTTTCACTTTGTTCGGCCTGCCGGCCCAGCCTACTGGTTGTAAAATTTTAATCATTTTTGAGGTTCGAATGTCAGTTTTTGGTACCAATAAAAGAGTCGTTTCCGGGATGAGGGCGAGTGGACATCTTCATTTAGGACATTACCACGGAGTAATTAAAAATTGGCTAAAACTGCAACATCAGTATGACTGTTTTTTCTTTGTTGCCGACTGGCATGGTCTAACCACCAATTATGATGACACGCGTTTGCTTGAAAAACATATTTGGGAAATATTAATTGATTGGTTAGCTTGTGGTATTAACCCGGGATTATCCCGTATTTTTATTCAATCATGGGTACCTGAACATGCTGAGCTCCATTTATTGCTTTCCATGATTACTCCTTTGGGTTGGTTAGAAAGGGTTCCCACCTATAAAGAACAACAAGAAAAACTGCATGAAAAAGATTTAACTACTTATGGATTTTTAGGCTATCCCTTATTACAAAGTGCAGATGTTCTTCTCTATAAAGCTGATTATGTTCCCGTAGGTGAAGATCAAGCTCCCCATGTGGAGCTTATTCGTGAAGTAGCCCGCCGCTTTAATCACTTATATGGGAGAGAGCCAAATTTTGAAAATTTGGTAAATGAAGCGATTAAGAAGATGGGTAAGAAAAACAGTAAACTGTATACAGAACTGCGTAGACAGTTTCAGCAAGAAGGCTCGCATGAATCGCTAAACACTGCCAAAGCCTTGTTAAGTAGTCAAACTAATTTATCGATAGGCGACAAAGAAAGACTCCTTGGATTTTTGAATGGTGAAGGGAAAATTATTTTACCTGAGCCCCAAATTTTACTAACGGAGCATCCTAAAATGCCGGGAACTGACGGCCAAAAGATGTCTAAATCTTATAACAATACGATTAATTTGCGTGATACACCTGAGCAAGTTGAAAAGAAAATTTTAACAATGCCTACTGATCCTGCGCGTGTTAAACGAAGTGATCCGGGTGAGCCTGAAAAATGTCCGCTTTATCAGTTACATAAAGTTTACTCCAATGAAGAAGTCAAGGAATGGGTACAGCAAGGTTGTCGTACGGCAAATATTGGTTGTGTAGATTGTAAACGACCGGTTATTGATGCTATTAAAGCAGAACTCTTACCTATTCAAGAAGCAATTAAAGAATATGAAAATGATATAGGTTCGGTTAAACGTATTGTTGCTGAGGGTAGCGAGCAAGCTCGCGATGAAGCCATAAGCACATTAGATGACGTACGAGAAGCAATGGGCTTGGATTATTGATGGAGCAGGAAGTAGTTAATGATTCTTCCATAATTGCTATTGTTGCTGGCCAACCTTTTACTGAAATTCCAGCTGATTTATTTATTCCACCAGATGCTTTGGAAGTATTGCTTGATACATTCAGTGGACCGTTAGATCTTCTTTTGTATTTAATACGTAAACAAAATCTGGATATTTTAAATATTCCTATGACTTTGATTACGCAACAATACATGCAATACATTCAATTAATGAAAGAAAAACGTCTGGAATTAGCCGCTGATTATTTGGTAATGGCGGCATTATTAATGGAAATCAAATCCAGGATGCTTTTACCTCCCAGTATTTCTGAAGAAGAAATAGAAGATGAAGATCCACGCATGGCTTTGGTACGACGGTTACAGTTATATGAGCAGTATAAAGAAGCGGCTACCCAATTAGATAATTTGCCGCGTAAAGAGAGAGATATATTTGCAGTTGCTGTCGATAGCCAGGCAATAAAACAAGTAAAGCAACATCCAGCCGTAAATCTTTCAGAGCTTACTCTGGCATTTATTACCGTTCTCGAGCGACAAGATAAATTAGTTCATCATCAAATTAAAAGAGAGCCATTATCGGTACGTGCGCGGATGAATTCAATCCTGGAGCAATTAAACAATACCCATTTTACTCACTTTACTTATTTGTTTAGCCGCCAGGAAGGCAGGATGGGTCTTGTTGTTAGCTTATTGGCTATACTTGAGTTATCCCGCCTTTCATTGATAACTATAATGCAAGCTAGTAATTTCTCTCCTATACATATAAAGGCTATAGAGAATGAATGACGAAGAATTAAAACTAATTTTAGAAGCATTACTCATGACGAGTAATCAACCTTTATCGTTAGAAAAAATAGAATCTGTTTTTGAAGAATGGGAGAGACCCAGCCGGGAACAATTACAAAAAGCATTAAACATATTAGAGGGAGACTACCAACATCGTGCTATTGAATTAAAACGCTTACCAACAGGATATTGTTTACAAACAAAAGTGCGGTTTAGTCCCTGGATCAGTAAGCTTCTGGCAGAAAAACCAAGTAAGTATTCCCGTGCCTTTCTTGAGACTTTGGCAATTATTGCCTATAAACAACCAGTAACCCGCGCAGATATTGAAGAAATTCGTGGAGTAAGTATTAGCACAGGTATTTTAAAAACTTTATTAGAAAGAGAATGGATAAAAGTAGCGGGTGTAAGAGATGTTCCAGGTAAACCTTCTGTTTATACTACTACCAAATATTTTCTTGAGTATTTTAACCTGGGTAGCCTGGACGAATTGCCACCTTTGATGGGTGAAAATTTTAATCTCTTTGCTGTACCTGAAGCAAAGGATAACGAATTAGTGGTGAATGATGCATAGTGAGCGTATACAAAAAATATTAAGTCAGGCCGGCTTTGGTTCACGCCGCGAAATGGAACGATGGATTGAAAGCGGGTTGATATTAATTAATGATAAGCCAGCGAAACTTGGAGACTCTGCGAATGAAACGGATAAAATTACTGTTAAGGGCAAAGTAATTACTAATCCGCTACAAAAAGAACAACAAACACGTATTTTGTTGTATCATAAGCCAGTTGGAGAGATTTCTAGTCGATCTGATCCAAAACATAAACGTACGGTGTTTGATAATCTACCACCCTTACGGCAAGGTCGTTGGGTACAAGTAGGTCGGTTGGATATTAATACTTCTGGATTATTGATTTTTACTAACGACGGCGAATTAGCCAATCGTTTAATGCATCCAAGGTATGAATTAGAAAGAGAATATGCGGTGCGAGTACATGGGAGAGTAAGCCCACAGATTGTAGATAATGTACTTAAGGGTGTCGAATTGGAAGACGGATTGGCGAAGTTTAAAAGTGTTGAGTTTAAAGGGGGAGAGGGCGCAAATAGTTGGTATCATGTTGTGCTCACAGAAGGTCGCAATCGGGAAGTGCGACGTCTATGGGAATCCCAAGGTGTAGAAGTAAGCCGATTAATACGTATCCGCTACGGAAAATTATCTATGCCACGTTACCTTTCTCGGGGTGAATCCAAAGAGCTTTCTCCTCAAGAAGTCGAATATTTTTTGAAGAGTATTAAATAGCGTTTAAAATGTAATGAAAAAACTTAAATCAAACCCAGTGCCGGTAGGCGCAACTATTGAAAAATTCAGCCATGATGGGCGGGGAATTGCCCGTATTAATGGTAAAACAACATTTATTGAAGGAAGTCTTCCAGGGGAGGAAGTTACTTTCATTTATACCCGAAAAAAAAGTGATTTCGATGAAGGGAAATTATTTGAAGTTATTAAACCGTCACCTCACAGAGTAAAGGCTCTGTGCCCCAATTATACTGTTTGCGGCGGCTGCTCATTGCAACACTTGGATGAAGAAAAACAAATTGAAGAGAAACAACAATTATTGTTGGATTTGTTAAGTCGAATTGGGCACTGCCAACCTGAAAAAATTTTACCCCCTTTAAAAGCATCTGCTTGGAACTATCGAAATAAAGCGCGTTTAAGTGTGCGTTATGTCGAAAAAAAGCAAAGTACATTGGTTGGTTTTCGTGAACGTGATAATCCTCGTTACATTGCAGATATAGAAGAATGCCCTGTTCTAAATCGAAGTGTAGGGAAAGAAATAAAAGACCTGCGATGCTTGATCAATTCATTTGATAACCCTAGAAACATCGCGCAAGTGGAAGTGGCAATTGGTCAGGAGACCGCTTTAATTTTTAGAAATTTAAATGCACTTTTACCTACAGACGAAGATAAATTAAGAGAATATGCGATAAAAAGAAATTTTCGCATATTTTTACAACCTGCCGGGCCTGACAGTGTGTATTTATTTCATCCCAAAGAAGGCAGCAGTTTTTTACAATATAAATTACCGGCACAAAAAGTACAGTTTGAGTTTCATCCTACTGATTTTACTCAGGTTAATGAAGAGTTAAATCAATTGATGGTAGCGCAAGCGCTGCAGTTGTTAGAATTAAATGAGGATGATACTGTTTTAGACCTCTTTTGCGGACTTGGAAACTTTACCCTTCCTATGGCTAAACAATGTCACCAGGTGGTAGGCGTCGAAGGGAGTGAAGGTATGGTTAACCGTGCTTATCACAATGCAAAATTAAATGATATAACCAACGTTGAATTCTTTGCTGCGAACCTGGAAGAGAGCACTATATTTAAACAGCTAAAAAAATATAATTTCACTAAGTTATTGCTAGATCCCCCACGAACAGGTGCGTTAAATATAGTAACTAACATTCAAAATATTAAACCACACCGAATCGTGTATGTTTCTTGTAACCCGTCTACATTAGCAAGAGATAGTGATATTTTAATTAATCAGCAAGGTTATCGTTTGCTTTCAGCCGGGGTTATGGACATGTTTCCTCATACTGCGCATGTAGAATCAATTGCAGTCTTTGAAAAGAGATAATTAGTATGGTTAAAGTTAAAGAAAATTCTCCTTTTTTAACCGATGGCAGTGTTGATGTAGAGCAATGGTTACATCAAATTGCCAGTAAAGGATATTTTCAAGATTTAGCACTCATTCGTAATGCGTGTAATTTAAGCCAGTTGAGTGGCTTAGACCATGCTACGGAGACAGGCGAGTCCTGTCTGCAACAGGGCTTGGCAATGGCAGATGTATTATCTGATCTCGAAGTGGATCAAGAAACAGTAGCTGCAGCTATTGTTTATGAATGTGTACATTATGCTGAGCTTTCCCTGGATACAGTGGAAGAGCATTTAGGGGTTAATATTGCTCGTTTGGTAAAAGGTGTGGAAAAAATGAATGCCATATCTAGTTTCCAGGCATTGAATAAGTTTCCCCAGAATAAACATCAATTGGATAACATCCGTAAGATGTTGTTAGCTATGGTTGATGATGTACGCGTTGTTTTAATTAAATTAGCTGAACGTTTGTGTATATTGCGCTCTTTAGCTCCCATGCCTGAATCTATTCGCCAACAAATCGCTACGGAAGCTATGGAAATCTATGCCCCTTTAGCCAATCGTCTGGGGATAGGGGCTATCAAGTGGGAAATGGAAGATTTAGCTTTTCGCTACTTACATCCTGCCGATTACAAAGCGATTGCTAAAGGCTTAAAAGCGAAAAGATTGGAAAGGGACCAATTCGTTAACGGCATTGTTGGGGAATTGAATACACTTATTGCTTCAATAGGTATCCAACATTTCGCGGTTTATGGCCGGTCTAAACATATTCATAGCATATATAGGAAAATGCAACGAAAAAATGTCTCTTTAGAAGAAATTTATGATGCTACCGCGGTGCGCATTTTAGTGGATGCAGAACCACATTGTTATGAAGTATTGGGATTGGTTCATTCGCGCTGGCGCCAAGTCATTGCAGAGTTTGATGATTATATCGTTAAACCAAAAGCAAATGGTTATCAATCCTTGCATACCGCAGTAGAAAGTCCAGAAGGCAGAGTCTTTGAGGTGCAAATTCGTACTTTCCATATGCATGAACTAGCAGAAATGGGAGTCGCGGCACATTGGAAGTATAAAGAAGGAAGCGTTAAAACCAAAGAGAGTCATGAGCGCAAAATTGAGTGGTTGCGGGATGTGTTATCGTGGCATAAGGAAATGGCAACCAATCAAGGTATTTCTGAAGCAGCTGAAAGTGAGTTTCTGGAAGATCGCGTATATGTTTTTACCCCGGACGGGGATGTTTTGGACTTGCCCCACGGGGTCACCCCATTGGATTTTGCATACCATGTTCATAGTGAATTAGGCCACCGTTGCCGTGGAGCAAAAGTAAATGGTCATATTGTTCCTTTAAGCTATATTTTAAAAACGGGGGACAAAGTAGAAGTATTAACAGGAAAAGACCCTAAACCTTCCAGAGATTGGATAAATCCCCATCTTAACTATTTAAAGACATCAAGAGCGAAAGCAAAAGTTTTGCATTGGTTCAAAATGCAAGATTACGACCGTAATCGTGCCGATGGCCAAGAGATACTGGAAAAGGAATTAAAAGCCTTGGGCATCAAAGCTGAACGTTTACCAGATGTTGCGACTACATTTACTTTTAAAAAATTAGATGATATGTATGCAGCTCTTGGGCGTGGTGATATAAAATTAGGACAAATAATTGGTAAATTAGCGCCCGCCGAAAGTCCTGAACCTTTTCACCCTCCTTTAAAGACACTTGCCAAACCTGAAGTTTCTGGCAGTGATCTGCGCATTGAAGGAGTAGGAAATTTATTAACTAATATGGCTAGATGTTGTCAACCGGTTCCTGGAGATCAAGTAGTAGGCTATATCACTTTAGGGAGAGGGGTGTCCATTCATCGCCAGGATTGTCCTAATATTTTGCATGCCAGCGAGAAACAAAAGCAACGCTTGTTAGAAGTTAGTTGGGGTAGTGCAACCCGTGAACATTATGTAGTTGATATTTTATTAAAAGCATATGATAGAACAGGTTTATTAAGAGACGTTACCTCTTTGTTGGCTAACGAAAAAGCGCATGTATTTGCCTTGCAAACCCAGACTAACAAGCAGGATAACACTATGTTTATTACCCTAACCATAGAAATCGACGGTTTGAGTAGTTTGTCGCGATTGTTGACTAAGTTAAATCAAATTCCAAATATATTAGAGGCAAGACGGCAAGTGTAGGTTGGTGCCTATAGGCTAAAATATAACTCCCAAAACAACCGGTCGATTCTCACTCAATAAAACATTGAATGTTCGGCTAGCCGCTCCTATGGACATACATTCAAGACCTACTCGCAGTTGACTCAAGTATTGTAACAATAGGAGAGGGGGCAAAGTGCCGACTTCATTATGACCAATAATAATTACTTCTGGCTGGTATCCTAGAAGCGGAGCCATTAAAGCTTCGTTGAGGTCTTTTAAAGTGATAACATTCCAAGGGGTAACCACCTCATTACGACTGATGATCACATTTTTTGCATAGACAATTGAATCAACCTTCACTGATTGATGGGAATAAGATTGAATAGCGTTCTTATCGGTTTGTTCTCTGGTAATATGCATAGTTTTTGCGGAAGTTTTTAAATATCTTGGGTATACTGGCTAAAGTATAACACAGAGCATGCAATGAATATCATAATCGATGCTGATCAAAAAAATCCTGATGGCGTAAATATTCCTTGCTTTTATAATTTCTACCACCATATTCTACTTGCCCTGGGCTATGATCCCCAAAAACCGCCTATTGGTGATCTTTTAAGTAAAATGCATGGCTTGGAAGGAAAATGGCTTATTGCCTCGCCTATTCTTTGGCAGGCAAGTCATAATGATGCAATGATTGTAGCTAGTGGTAGCGCGCTTGGTATAAGTCACGAAGAATCGCAAAATTTATTTCATACATTTAAAAATTTTCTGGATGGGGGAATGGAGGTATTTTTCCACGACCGACATCATTGGTTGGTTAGGTATGATAATAAACCGGAGATTAATGCAGCGGCGCTTTCTTCTACCTACCACCAATCCATGTTGCCTTTACTTCAAATGCTAGATAAAAGCTTATTTTGGCAAAGTTTGATTACTGAAAGCCAAATGCTTTTTAACCAAATGGAAAAGCCTTCTTTAAAAATAAACGGATTATGGTTTTGGGGAAATGGAACTATTTCAGTTGCAAAAGAACCGCTTTTCTGTACACCCGCCTTACACACTTTGGGTAGCATTTTATCGTCAGAAGTACAGGAGATTTCTTTAGAACCAAAAAAGTACGCAAAAAACGCCGTTTTTATTTTGGATCATTTATCAACTAATACTTTATTTCTTTTAGAAAAACAATTAAAAAGGAAGCCAGCAAAATGGTATTGGAATAATACTGCTTATACAAAAACAACAAGCTGGTGGACGCGCTTATGGAGAAAATAAATGCTAATTAAACAGCGACCTCGACAAGAAAATATGCCGCTGTTTACCTCTTTACATCCCGTACTGCGAAGAATTTTCCTAAGTAGAGGGATTATCGAAGAAAAAGAATTAGACAAAAGTTTTAAATCGTTGCTTTCATTTCACACCTTAAAAGATATAGACAAAGCGGCCCGACGCCTGGAAATAGCTATAAGACAACAACAGCGTGTGCTTATCGTTGGTGATTTTGATGCCGACGGAGCAACCTCAACTGCATTAGCTGTATCTGCCTTACGCACTTTGGGTGCCAAGCATGTTGAGTTTTTGGTTCCCAATCGCTTTGAATTTGGCTATGGGTTGACTCCCGCTATCATTGAGGTGGCTAAAAAATGGCATCCCCATCTAATTATTACCGTGGATAATGGAATTGCCAGTGTAGAAGGAATAGATGTTGCTAATGAAGAAGGAATCGATGTTTTAGTTACCGATCATCATTTACCCGGCGAAGTATTGCCAAAAGCATGCGCGATTGTAAATCCAAATCAACCGGGAGATGATTTTGTCAGCAAGTCAATCGCAGGAGTGGGTGTTATTTTTTACGTCATGCTTGCGCTCCGACGCCAATTAAGCTCCACCAACTGGTTTATTGAAAGTCAAATTGAAGAGCCGAACATGTCACAATTTCTAGACCTGGTGGCTTTAGGGACTGTGGCTGATGTCGTTTCTTTAGACCAAAACAACAGGATATTGGTAAAGCAAGGTGTAAATCGTATCCGTCAAGGCCTCTGTCGCCCTGGTATAAAAGCACTAGCAGAAATTGCTTGTAAAAATCTGGCTCAATTACGCGAAACGGACCTGGGGTTTTCTATCGCTCCTCGTTTAAACGCAGCTGGTAGGCTTGATGATATGTCTTTAGGGATTGAATGCCTTTTGGCTGAAAACCTTGGCAAAGCAAAAGAGCTTGCTTCTCGTCTTGACGAATTAAATATCGAGCGTCGTAAAATTGAAGCGGAAATGAAAGATCAAGCTTTGATTGCATTAGATAAATTAAGTTTCTCTGTGAATGCCAAGCCGACCGATTTACCGATAGCATTATGTTTAGTGGACGCTTCCTGGCACCAAGGAGTTATTGGCATCTTGGCGGGTCGTTTAAAAGATCGTTTTCATCGGCCGGTTATAGCATTTGCACAAGTAAATGAAGAAGAAATGAAAGGTTCTGCCCGTTCGGTATCTGGATTAAATATCCGTGATATTTTAGCAGCTATTGATAAAGATCAACCTGGGTTAATTACAAAATTCGGCGGACACGCTATGGCTGCAGGCTTAAGCATAAAGTCTTGTGCTTTTTCTTTATTTCAACAAGCCTTTGTCGATGAAGTGAGTAAACATTTGAATCTTTCTCAATGTGAAGGAGAGTTATTGAGTGATGGCCCGTTAGAAGCGGCAGATTTTAATTTACAACTGGCACAATTGATTCAAGAGGCCGGACCTTGGGGGGCACAATTCCCTGAACCTTTATTTGATAATATTTTTGAAATTCTGGATCAACGCATTGTTGGGCAACAACATCTCAAGTTAACTTTAGTTCATAAAGAAGGCGGAGAAGCCTTGGATGCTATTGCATTTAACGTAGATAAAGCAGCGTGGCCCAACCACAGGGCCAAATACGTGCATGCTGCCTATAAGTTAGACATAAATGAATACCAAGGAAGAGTAAAACTGCAATTGATAATTACTTCTATGGTCGTAGTTTCTGCTTAAGTATTTGTTAAGGAAATATTGCTACTATTAAAATACTAAAGTAGAACTGTACAACACTTTCATGTAAAATTAGCAATATAATAACCAAAATGTTGTATAGGGATGCAAACTGCCAAAAAGTGAAGAGATTATCATGGTTAAAAAAGGTTTATTAGGTACTGTAAAAGATGCAACCTTGGCTGCTGGAGCATATACAGCGGCAACCGCTGGAAAAGTAGGCACTTATACTGCAGCGTTAGCGGGTGTGACTTTTGCTAGAAGACCAATTGAAGAATTCTTCCTTTACCTGAAGGAAGACGTTCAAGTAGTAAAAACTTTTTCCAAAATCCAAAAAGATTTGCTCTCGCTTTTACAAAACTCCGACTATATAAATCCCGAATTATCCAAGTATTTTACTAACCCGGCATTTCCTTTAGAGATTAAAGACGAAGATCCATCGCAAGTTGCTGGGATAAAGAAAATATTAAACGCTATCCATTACACAGTAAGTGCAATGGAAAAAGTCGAAAAGCTGGACATTCGCCATGATCGTTATGGTATTGCCATGGCCGCAGATCTCACTCAAACGCTTTGGAGTGGCGCAATTCATGAGCTATCCAATACCATTTTACTATTAAATCAGGCTGATGAAGACGTTTATAGTTTATTTGGCCCTGCAATTAATACCCTTCTTTCTGTCTATAGTGATGTAGTCGATAAATTTAATAGTTCCACTAAAAAACCTGAGAGTGCTGATGTAGCCCAGGAAGCAGCTGCTGATATCGAGGTTACTGGATTCGAAGCCTGGGGGAAAGGCTTGGGAGGATTAGTAGGGAAGTTACCTGTTTATAGAAAAGAGGAAAACCCTGTACAAAATGGTTTGGAAAATATAAGCCATTTGGTCACCCACTTACCTCACTATTTTGAAAAACTGCAAGAAATGATTGCTCTTGGAGCCTCTGATATCCCGGTAAAATCTACAACGAGCGCGCAAGAATATCAGGCTTTAATGTTGGAAAGGGCCAATAAAGCGAAACGGTTTTTAGATGGTGTAACTAGTCAAACCTCGTTTTCCCAATTGGGTAGTTATTTTTCTGTATTAAAGCTTTTAGTGGATCAAAGCGCTGATTTATTAAATACAGGGGCTCCCTTAACCAAACAAGCGTACCATGATGCTGTTGATAAATTAAATTATTTTCGCCATACATTACTGCCAAGAATGATTGCAGAGGTAGAAAAAATAGAAGAGGAATTGTTTTTAAAGCCTGGTCTATTAACTGCCCCAATGCTTGAACAAATGGATGCATATTACCGTCAACTGGCAACCAATGTTAACCAAATTGCGGAGACTGCAGGGGTTCTTGATACTACTGCGGAAGTTATGGATTACCGGATGGTAAAATTGGCGCGCTTTTTACTGGGAAGCACCAGCGGAAAAGTAGAAACCGGCCCAAGAATAAAGCCCATAGAGAATTTAAATGTAATGCAAGATGCTACTTTTATTGCGGCAGTTAAAGCAGCACGTATGCAGCGTTACCATCAAGTAGCGCTTAAACAAGAAGATAATACGGAAATAGAAGCAGCACAAAACTTTTTTACAAAATTGGAGAGCTATGGAAGCGTATATCAGTTACGGTGCAAATGGAGTTTAGCCAACTTATATCCCGAAGACAAAGCGTTTCTTTTAAATGAATATAAAAAATTTCAGGGAACATTTGCCAAGGATTTTCCTGAAATTGATGAGATAATTGTAAATGCCTTACAGCATAGGAACGAAGGCGGGCTTCTGGCAAGAGTTACCAATTCTGCCTATAAGCAGTTATGGAGCTCCAATCAATTTACCACTGTTAATGCTTGTAAAGAGAGAGTATTTACTCGTTTACAACAGCAAAAAAATCAAAATGAGTTTGCAGCTGCGGTTATTGCTACGGGAGACCGAATGCGTGATGAACAACAATATGCCGCGCTTGGCCAAAAAACTGTGTTGGAAAAAGATATAACGGCTTATGCTTATCCCGTAAGTATGTTTGAACCAAACAAGTCGGCATCGGAGTATCGAAATACCCAGTTGGAAATTGTATCTAATTTAGACCAGTTAAATCAGGCGAAAGAAGAATTAGAAGCATTTTACACATATCTCAAAGATAAATACCCTCATGAAAATCCGGTTATCCATCAGCTGAGTGCCGAGGATAAGGAATTTTTAAGAAGAAGCTATAAAATATTTCGCCCACACTTAATAGCCTTAAATGAGCAATTAGACCTCGATCTAACAAATGCTTTATCTGATGATCCACAAACTAGCACAATGCGGGTGAGCGATATTCTTTTCGCGAAAAGAGCTCTTGAAGATAAAATTAGTGCCCATCAGGGCAAAGCTGTACAGGATTTAACCTTTTTTAAAGACAGGGCGAATGAAGCACAAGTACAAGAAATAACTGCCAGAGAGATACAGCCACTAGGTGGAAAAGCTAATAAGAATCATCTTTTCGGGCGATTAGCTGAACTAAAAATATCAAAAAAAGTAGATACTTACCTACACACGACCTTAAAAAACTATTTAAAAGAAAATATTGACCCCGAAGTATTTAAAAAACTGTCGTTTGATGAAACAGATTTACCAGCAAACTATACTTTTGATAGTAAAGAAGTCCAGCATTATAAAAAGATAATCAATGCTTTTTTCCACTTAAAGCGTGGTTTAGAAAGAGCCGAAAAGATAGCAGAAGGAGAAACTTCATTAAGTCGCATGTTCCTATTAAAGGAAGTAGCTCTTACCTGGCTTAATGACTTAACCCGCGTTAAATACTATTTATTAAATATGGCAAACGATCCTGTTTTACAGGCTGTTCTTGGCGAAGCAAACACTGTTTTAGCCCCTTTAAATTCCATGCCTGTTATTTCCGGATTTCTGCAGAGTAGAGAAAAGCAACCGCAAGTACCTGACACCGATTTTGATATGGTGGCCGCGTGGAGACATCATCAAGATATTTCTATTAAGGTGCTCGGAGATATAAATGAGCCAAGAGGGGCCCTGGATGATTTCTTTACCTTGGGCGAGCATGAGGACAGTGAATACTCCGATGTAGAAACGGCAGTAGAGGAGGAAGCTCCTACTGTAAGCACAAGTTCAGTCCCTGTCCAACTAGAAGCAAGCGAAACTCCCAAGCTAACCTCACAACAATACATACAAAAGCTTGCTGAGCAATTATATGGCATTCCCAATAAACTTCGTCAATTGAATACGGGAACTCCTTTAGCCTCTGAAGAAGCTCTGCAGGCAAAAATCGATCAGTTAGTTAAAAACTTAAGTGGCGGTAGTTTTGGTACTTTACAATTACTAAGCCCCGCGTTTCTGGAACGTTTACTAAATGCAGGTATTGAAATTAATGAGCAACTTGCTACAGCGGGGAAAGAAGGTAGATTGCTTGTATTAAATAATGTGAGCGCAAATATCGGCGCAGATTTGCTAAAAGCGGCTGATAATATTGAATACATGTTAGGGTTAAAACTAAGTACCTATTCTGAAGAATTTGGGCCTGCTGAAATGGAGTCAGGTAAAAAGAAGAACCTTACTCTTTCTGATTCTTTAGAAAAGAGTTTTAATGAATTCTTCAAAACTTTAGTTCTGAATTTACCTTTTGAAAAGGATCAAAAGAGCCTTGAATTAATAGTTAGCAGCGACCTGACGCAAGCCAGGTTAGAGAATGAAAAACAGCGATTAATCAAAGAACAAGCAAATAATGAGTCGGAGCAATTAAGTGCATTTTTCTTTGGGGAGCGTTATGAAAATTTTGATGAAATCGATGAGTTATATGAGGATTTAGAAAGATTATACGAAAGTGAATCTTTATTGGATGTCAAAGATGAAATCAATGAAATATATAAAAAACTGCAGCCCTATTTATTAAAAAAAGAGGAATTAGAACAGCCAGAACTTTCGGCAGAAGAAGAGTTTCCTGGTGACTTAATTGAAAAAACAGAAGACGAAGCTTCACTTGAGCAAGCTGTAGGGACTATTTTTGATGTGCGAGGGGTAACGGGTTATCGATTAGGAATTTTTGACAGGTTAAAGCATTTTGAGCATGCAGTTATTGATGAGGGTTTTGGAGATGTTTCGGAAATAGACAATCCCATGCGTGATCAGTTTTTACAATATTACAAAAAAGTTCAACCACACCTGGTAAAAGTTGATTCGCAATTTGATACGCATTTCTTTTTGCGTGGCTTAAAAACTGCTAAAGACTTTGAGAATGGGCTACGTGCTGTTCTTAATGCAGAGCCAAAGATAAGGGAACTTATTCAAGCAAAACAAAATGAAAAGAGTGAAAGAGTAAGCCGTTGTTTGGCACGTATTGATATTCTTAGCGAAAAACTAAATGACGAGGAAAAAACGAGAAATCAGCAAGTTGAGGGTTTTAAATCCAAAGTATTTGATAATTATGTAGAAGCCAACGTGTTTAGCAAATTGGATGTATTGGGAGAGTTTTCTAAAGTTTTCTTTAATAGAATAAAAGAAAAAGTTAAAGCTCAAAAAGAAAACATCCTTGCAGAATTAAATTTAGAGCAAGACATTGAAAAAGTTGTGGCAGAGAGAATAGACGCTGTAGTTTCGGAGGCAGTGCGCGCGGATGCTCCTATTCAAAGCGCTTATACTGGCTTGACTACCACTTTAACTGCCATTAGAAATGAATTAAAGAAAGAGGAAGCGAATACTGCAATCGACGCATTCCAACAAGAAAAAATAGATTTATTAAAAGAACAAGAAAAAGTACTGATGAGTGTAGCTGGCGGAGCTCCCGATATCGCAGCGCAAGCTTTACATGAAACGAACAATAAAGTAATAATGGCATTACGACAAATAAAATATTTAGATTCTTTAAGAAAATTAAATAGTATTTTGTTTGAAATGCGTGAACATATTGAATCTTCATCAGATAGCAAGTTACCTGAGAATATAGCAAAACTAAGAGAAATAGAGCGTTTACAACAGATACTTTATAAAGAAAACAGCAGCCCTGCTGCACGCTTTAAAGAAATCTCTACAGAAGGTTTAAAACCGCAAAGCAAAGAGATATTGTTACAAAACTCTGACTCTTGGTTTGTGTCTGCTTTAAAAGAATTCTGGTCGTTCTTAACTGGTTGGCAAAGTTATGATCAACAAAAAGTAAGTCAAATGAGTAAAGAACTTACCCAATTAAAAACAGATGCAGATTTAGGCAATCAAGAAGGACCTCCAAATTTATCTTCTGGAGGTTAATGGTTTCAGGCCCCTAAAGGGCCTGATTTCACTTTTGATAGAGAATCCCGACGGGATCTAATCTTACGTTGTCACTTTTCTAACGCTATCAAATTATGCGCTATAAAATTATCACTTATATTATTTTACTTATCTTTACCTCCCTCTCATGGAGCGCCTCTCACCATCCCAATGCATTTTTGCAAAAAATTAGGGGAGAAGACCAAGAAGGAGAGGCTATCGTGCAACATTTTTGTTCTAATTGTCATTCTGCAAATCCTTTAATTCCTTTAGGAGCTCCTCAAATTGCGAATAAGAACGATTGGGAGTTTCGTTTAAAAAAAGGGAGCAATTTACTATTTATGCATACGCAAGAAGGATTAAATGCTATGCCTCCGCGGGGCGGTTGTTTTGAATGTACGGACAAACAATTATTGTTAGCTATTATTGCTATGTTGCCTGTGACCTATCAAAAAAGTTTTATTAGCGATCTAAAAGATTATAATAAATACAATTAGTTAAAAATATATTTAAAAAGTTCTAAACCTTTTCATATTTTCGCCCGATAAGAATTATAAAATAGGGAGGAGATAGTATGAAAAGAAATTTAATAATTATTCCTATATGTGCAATAACAGCTGCTTGTGGGCCCACTGCTATGGAACCAATCGTAGATGATGCAGGATATACTCACTATACAATGGTTCATACCGCCGATACGAAAGGAAGTTTCTATTTCCCTGAAAAAAGGCCAGCAACCGGAAAGAAAGTATTTGTTTTTGACCCGAAAGCAACTGCATGGGCGGCTTATGACGCGCAAGGTAATCGGGTAAAGACGGGTAGCGCTTCCGGCGGTAAAGAATTTTGTGAAGATATAGGTAGACCTTGTAGAACTGTTACCGGAACTTTCAGAGTATATTCAAAGAAAGGGCCTGATTGTACTTCAAGCATTTATCCTATAGAAACCAATGGCGGTGCGAAAATGCCCTACTGTATGCACTTTCACGGCGGGTACTCAATCCATGCTGCTTATGAGGTTCCCAATTATAATGCCAGCCATGGTTGTGTAAGAGTACTTCCTAGCGCTGCAAAATGGCTAAACGAGAATTTTATTGATGTAGGTACCACCGTAGTGGTTAAACCTTATAGTTAACCTGCCTCTATATCCCTTTTTCGCTGCCAGGTTTTTTTACCCGCGAAAAAGGGATAGGACTTACGCAAAACGTCGATCTCTTCGTTAAAAAATAATTTTAATTCAGTCATTTAGTTAATCTAAACTCCCTCATTAAAATCATTTTTTGCCTTGACCTCAACGTTTTGCGTAAGTCCTCTGTGGGGTTTTATTTTTTTAAGTGTTTGAGTAATAGCTCGTTTACTGTATTTGGGTTAGCGCTGCCTTTGGTAGCTTTCATTACTTGTCCTACGAAAAAAGCCAGTAACTTGTCCTTCCCTGCCTGAAATTCTGCAACTTGCATAGGGTTCTGCTGAATTATATTTTTAATTATTTCTTCTATGTTATCTTGATTACTACTTGTTTCTTTCTGTGCAGCAGTAATCAATTGTTTAATATCAATTTTGTCATAAACAGACTGTAAGAAAATCTCTTTAGCATTTTTTGAAGTTAATTGGTTCGCTTCTATATGTGATAAAAAATAAGCAAAATCCGCAGCGCCAATAGGAGGATTTTCAAAAGAGAGATTCATGTCATTTAATACAGCAGAGTAGGTTCCCCGCAACCAATTAAGGATGAGTTTAGTAGTAGCATTGGTTTTCTTTTTTACCTCGTTAAAGAAATAATATAAGGACGGTGAACTTAATAAAAATTCGGCTTCTTCCTCATTTATTTTTTCATTTTGTAAAAGCTCTTTTTTTAAGGACCAGGGTAACAGTATCAAAGATTTTGCTTTATTTATTAACTCAGGAGAAATCTTTATCGGTAATAAATCAGGATCAGGAAAATAGCGATAATCATTTTCATTTTCTTTACTGCGCATAGGTATGGTTGAATTCGTAGTCGGGGAGTAAAGACGCGTTTCTTGGGAGATAGTGTGACCCGATTCCAATAATTCTTGATGGCGAATTTGTTCATATTCAATTGCTTTTTCGATAAAACGAAAGGAATTTAAATTCTTTAGTTCTGTTCTTGTACCCAATGTTTGTGTTCCTTTTGGGCGTAATGAAAGATTTACGTCACAGCGAAAAGAACCTTCTTGCATGTTGCCATCGCAAATATCCAGGAAGCGTACTAACTGATGTAAGGTCTTTAAATACGTAATTGCCTCCTCTGCAGAATATAAACAAGGGGCAGTGACAACTTCAAGAAGCGGTGTTCCTGCACGGTTTAGATCAACCATTGAAGAAGAGGAATGTGCTTCATGAATTGACTTGCCTGCATCTTCTTCTAAGTGCGCTCTTACAATATTCACTTTTTTGGTCTGCCCCTTGATATCTATATTCAAATGGCCATTACTGACAATAGGTCTTTGGAACTGGCTAATTTGATAACCTTTTGGTAAATCGGGATAGAAATAATTTTTTCGTTCGAAAAATGAGTCCTCATTAATTTGCGCCTGTAAAGCTATTCCCAGGCGAATCGCCATGACTACGGCATTCTCATTTAAAACAGGAAGAACACCGGGAAGTGCTGCATCTATAAAACTAGTTTGGGAGTTTGCTTCCGCACCATATGCTGTGGAAGCTCCTGAAAAAAGTTTGGTTTTTGTTTTTAACTGTACATGCACCTCTAGACCAATAACCGTTTCCCACATTATGGCGCCACCTCATTCGAAAATACTTTCTTATTATGCCAGTGGGTATTTTTTTGCAGAAAATGCCCGACTTGAAGAATAAAAGCATCATTAAAATGCGCACCCATTAATTGCAGTCCAATAGGAAGCCCTTGCTTATTAAAACCAGCAGGTATGGATAAAGCGGGAAGTCCTGCAAGATTAGCACCTACGGTAAAAATATCGGCTAAATAACGTTGGGTAGGATTGGATACTTTTTCTCCAATTTTAAAAGCACATGTTGGGGTAGTCGGGCCTATAATAAGGTCTACGTTTTTAAAGCTATTTTGTAATTCATTTTGAATCATGCGCCGTACTTTTTGCGCCTGTACATAGTATGCGTCGAAATATCCGGATGACAGTACAAACGTACCGGTTAAAATTCTTCTCTTTACCTCCATACCAAAAGCTTCCGAGCGGGTATTAGCAATAAGCTCTCTTAATGAAGCTTCTTTTTGCGAGCGGTAACCATAGCGTATACCATCAAAGCGCGAAAGGTTAGAAGAGGCTTCCGCACAAGCAATCACATAATAACAAGGTACCCACAAAGGCTGTAATTCAAAGTTAAGTTCAATAATTTCAGCGCCAGCATTTTTAAAAAAGGCAAGGGCCTCTTTTGTTGCTTTTTGTATATCTTCATCTACAGCCTCGTCTAAAAAAGATGTAGGCAGACCAATACGAAGTTTCGGCAAGTCATTGTCTAACGTCCTGGTCAGATCGGCTAAAGCATGTGGATTACATGTAGAATCCTGTGGGTCAGGCCCGGCCATTGCTTGTAAAATATAAGCCAAATCTTCAACGGTATGCGCCATCGGCCCTGCTTGATCAAGACTGGAAGCAAAAGCGACCATACCAAATCGGGACACTAGTCCATAGGTAGGCTTAAGCCCGGAAATGCTACAAAAAGCGGCCGGTTGTCGAATGGAGCCGCCAGTATCTGAACCTGTAGCATAGGGGACCAAGCCCATGGCTACTGCTGCTGCCGACCCACCAGATGAACCTCCTGGCACATAGTTAACATTCCACGGATTTTTTACTGCGCCGAAATAGCTATTTTCATTGGAGGAGCCCATTGCAAATTCGTCCATATTTGTTTTGCCTACTAAAACAGCTCCTTGCTGCTTTAGTCTATGAACAATTGTTGCGTCATAAGGTGCTTGGAAATTTGCTAACATTTTAGAGCCGCATGTTGTACTCATTTCTTGAGTACAAAAAATATCCTTATGCGCCATGGGTATCCCGGTTAAAATATGCTGTTTATCATTTTTGATAAGATTGTCTGCGTTTTCAGCATTTTTTAAGGCATTATGAGGGTCTATGGAGATAAATGCGTTAATTTCCTTATATTGATTAATGCGTTGTAAAAAGTACTGAGTAAGTTCGATACTGGAAAATTCTTTGTTTTTTAAACCGGTATGCAGTTGGCGCAACGTTAAAGTATGCATTATTTACTCTTGTCTATGACTTTAGGGACTAGAAAATAATTTTTTTCAAATCGGGGCGCTATTTTCTCTAATGCCTGTAATTGGTTCACTTCCGTTACCACATCATCCCTGAGAGGCTGAGTTAAATCGAGAGGGTGAAGTAAAGGTGCCACCTCACTCGTATTGACATTCTGTAAAACATTAACAAATGCAACAATAGCTTGTACATCTGAGGAAAGTTGATTGATTAATGTATCATCCACAGCAAGGTATGCTAAGTCACTTAACTTTTTTAATTGGTCTGATGTTATGGTCATAGAGGAAAAAAATGTATTTTAGAAGACTGTATCAAATTGGTTTGCAATTTAAAACAGGCAATAGGGGCCTTCATAGCACTATCCACAATTTTTTAATGTGGTATTGCGCTGGGATATTTGCAAGGTAAAATATCTTTTTTATGTAGGTTGGTGCTTAAGCCAACATCATACTTTTCAAATCGCAATGTTGGCCTTGCGGCGCCAACCTACTGGGATCTTATGCACGAATTTGTACACTTAAGGGTTCATACGGAGTTTTCATTAGTTGATGGGCTTGTGCGTATTGAAGAGCTGATGGAGACTCTCCCGAAGAAAGGAATGAGTGCCGTTGCCATTACAGATTTTTGTAACTTGTTCGCTGCGGTTAAAATTTTTCAGAAAGCGGTTGCTAAAGGTATAAAACCCATTTTTGGGTCTGATTTACCTTGTCATGACTTAAAAAATCCCTCGAATACTTATTCTTTAGTCTTGCTTTGCCAAAATGAGCAAGGGTATCGGAATCTTACCCGCCTGGTTTCTAAAGCTTATCAAGAAGGACAGTATCTGGGGCAACCTCGGGTACAGTTTCCTTGGATAGCTGAGTTTGCAGAAGGATTAATTGCTTTATCAGGTGGAAAGGCAGGCAATATTGGCGCGGCGCTCCTGGCAGATGATGAGGTAACCGCTAAACAGCTTGCACAGGAATGGGCCGCTATATTTCCTAACCGTTTTTATATAGAAATCCAACGGACAGGGCGTGAAAATGAAGAAATTTATAATACGAAGGCAGTTAAGTTAGCAGAGGAATTAGGTTTGCCATTGGTGGCCACCAATGGCGTGTGTTTTATAAGCCCGGACGATTTTGAAGCGCATGAGGCACGGGTTTGTATTCGTGAGGGCTATACTTTGGCCGACCCACGTCGGGACAAAAAATATAGCCCTCAGCAATACTTACGCTCTTCTGATGAAATGAAAATGCTTTTTAATGATTTGCCGCAAGCACTGCGAAATACGGTTGAAATTAGCAAAAGATGCACTGTGAAACTGGAGTTAGGAAAAAATTATTTGCCAAATTTCCCTGTCCCTTCAGACTCTACGGTAGAGAGTTATTTGTGCCATTTGGCAGAAGATGGGCTGGAAAAGCGGTTTAAACACTTATTTGCTAACCGCCAAACAGAATTAAGCGCACATAGAGAGACTTACGAAAAGCGTCTGCAATTAGAACTCACTGTAATCAATTCTATGGGTTTTGCGGGATATTTTTTAATTGTGGCCGACTTTATCCAATGGGCCAAATTAAACGGAGTTCCTGTAGGGCCAGGAAGGGGGTCAGGTGCTGGATCATTAGTAGCATATGCCTTGGAAATTACGGATTTGGATCCTTTGGAATTTGAACTTCTTTTTGAGCGGTTTTTAAATCCAGAGCGCGTTTCCATGCCGGATTTTGATATTGATTTTTGTATGGAAGGCCGTGATCGCGTTATTGAGTATGTAGCAGAAAAATATGGCAGGCAAAGCGTTTCGCAAATTATTACCTTTGGAACTATGGCCGCTAAAGCCGTAGTGAGAGACGTAGGTCGTGTATTAGGTCATCCTTACAACTTCGTTGATAAATTGGCGAAATTAATTCCTTTTGAATTAGGTATTACTTTAGAAAAAGCACTGCAGGAAGAAGAGCTACAGCGACGTTATCAAGAAGAAGAAGAGGTTAAAGAGTTAATTGATTTAGCATTAAAGTTAGAAGGAATCACGCGTAACGCCGGCAAACATGCCGGCGGTGTGGTAATTGCTCCTTCTGAATTAACTGATTTTACCGCTATTTATTGTGAAGAGGGCTCTACCCAGCTAGTAAGTCAATTTGATAAGGACGATGTAGAGGCAGCCGGCTTGGTAAAATTTGACTTCCTGGGTTTGCGCACACTAACCATTATTAATTGGGCGCTTATAACAGTAAATGCACAACGAGAGAAAGAGGGTAAGTCACCCATTAATATCAATACAATTCCTATGGACGATAAGCTTTCTTTTGATTTATTGAAAGCATGTAAAACAACGGCGGTATTTCAGCTTGAATCCAGAGGAATGAAAGAGTTGATTCACCGTCTACAACCTGATTGTTTTGAAGAAATTATTGCCTTGGTAGCACTTTTTCGCCCAGGGCCTCTACAGTCTGGTATGGTGGATGATTTTATCGATAGAAAACATGGGAGAGCGCGCGTTGAATATCCACATCCTGATTTAGAACCCATTTTAAAACCCACCTATGGAGTTATTCTGTACCAAGAGCAAGTGATGCAAATTGCTCAGGTTTTGGCTAATTACACCTTGGGAGCTGCAGATTTATTGCGAAGAGCCATGGGTAAGAAGAAACCTGAAGAGATGGCGAAACAACGGGCTATTTTTACGGAGGGGGCAGTTGCTAAAGGAGTGGAAGCAGAAACGGCAACGGGTATTTTTGATTTAATGGAAAAATTCGCCGGGTATGGGTTTAATAAATCGCATTCTGCTGCTTATGCTCTGGTAGCATATCAAACGGCTTGGTTAAAAGCGCACCATCCTGCGGCTTTTATGGCTGCGGTTTTATCTTCGGATATGGATAATACAGATAAGGTCGTTATTTTTATTAATGAATGCAAACAAATGGGGCTTACTATTTTGCCTCCTTCTATAAATGTTTCCCGTTATCATTTTACGGTCAAAGATGACCAAACCATTATTTATGGCTTAGGGGCAATAAAGGGGGTAGGTTCGGCCGCTATTGATTTGATTGTGCAAGAGCGTGAGCGCTCAGGATTATTTGAAGATTTATTTACATTTTGCCAGCGCCTGGATTTACGCAAAGTGAATCGCCGCGTATTAGAAGCGTTAATTAAGAGTGGCTCCATGGATGAGTGGAAAATGGAACGCTCGGTTTTATTTAATTCACTTGAAAAAGCAATGCAAATGGGGGCCAATTTTCATCAGAATCAAAACAGTGGCCAAACTGATTTATTTGGTATTTTTGCAGAGAGTGCAACGGAAAAGAGTGATTATCTAATCGGAAAACCATGGCAAGAAAAAGAACGTTTAGATGGTGAAAAAGAAACCTTGGGATTTTATCTTTCTGGTCATCCAGCTGATACATATATTAAAGAATTTTCCGCAGTTGTTGTTCCTATTGGAAATCTCAATCCACAAACGAAAAAGACTATAGTTTGTGGATTAGTAGCAGGAATAAGACGAGTAATTACTAAGCGAGGGAAAAAGCTGGCAATAATCAATTTAGAAGACTCAACTGGAAAGCTTGATGGCATTGCTTTTTCAGAGATACTGGAATCCCGGGAAAATTTACTGGCTACAGGAAAGATAATATTAATAGAAGGTGAGGTGAGCCAAGACGACTATTCAGGCGGCTTAAAAATAATGGCAAGTGAAATTTACAGTTTAAGTGAAGCGCGAACCCGTTTTGCAAAGTGCATAGCAATAACGTTGACACCCGCTGATAAGCACGTAATTCCTGCATTACAAGCTATTTTCAAAGCTAATCAAGGAAATTGTTTAATTCAAATAAAATATTTAAATGAAGTTGCAGCAGGTTTAATCACTTTGGCTTCTCAGTGGCGCATTCAACCAAGCGATGATTTAATTGCAATTTTGGCCGATTTGTTAGATAAAGAAAGGATTGAAGTGTGTTATTAATAAAAGGACTTTTATGTTTGCAAAGTTGTTTTGTTTCCTATCTGTATTTTTTCTAAGTTTTTCTATACAGGCGCAAGAAGCGGCCGAGAAAGAATTTTACCGCAATTTTTGGTATCCTACGTATCATGGCAAACGTTTAAACTATTGTTCTTTCAAGGGAAAATGTGGTCAACCTGTGGCTACGCGTTATTGCCAAATGTTGGGTTATAAAGACGCCAATAAACAAGTGATAGATTACAATGTGGGTTTAACAAATTTTTTGGGAACCCGCGCAGAATGTCGCGGTTGGCGGTGCAGTGGTTTTAAACTTATCACCTGCGTAGGAAAAATAGGCCATAAACCCGCCGAGAAATATTATTACCGCTATCGTCGTTTCCCATTACCCCGTTTTCAACATTACCGCGTAGATTGGTGTTATAAGAATGGCACCGGCTGCGGACAAAGAGCAGCGTATTCCTATTGTAGAATGTTAGGCTATAGCAAGACAAAGGACTATAAAATAGAACCACATGTTCCCGCTACAAAAGCACTGGGTAATCAGCGTCTTTGCTTTGGTAATCAATGTAATGGTTTTAGCTACATAAGCTGCTATAGATAAATAATTTAAGTAAGGAGGTTTGAAGGTTTGTAATTCATCCCCCTTGGCCTACTTATCATCAGATGAGGGCTATTCTTAAATCAGGTATTTAAACCTGGTTGACAAGCAACCAGGCTGCAATTTTAATCTTTACGACTGGAAGCAATTGAGAGCACCAGTGCGTCTGGATCGTGACTTAGGCCTCTTTATCAACATCCGTAGGAGGCACAGGTGGTTCTTGTGTTGCTGGAGGTGGTTCTTCAACAACTTGTGCTTGTTTTTTTTCAGCGGTTTCAGGCGTTGGCTCCGTAGATGCTGTTTTCGCAGGTTCAGCGGGTTTTGCCTCAGTTTTTACTTCCGTGGTTTTTGCTTCCACTTCGGCTTGTTCACGCTTTTTCTTATAATCATCAATGATCTCGCCTACGCTACTTTTTAAATCTTTAAACAATTTACTAGTCATCGAACCTAATTCTTTTAAATCGGGTAATTTGGACTTCAGATCACTCATCACGCACTCCATATCAAATGAATATCTAATTTATATAAGTATATACCCAAGAAACTCCAAAATGCTATTTTTGAACTGTCGGTTCAAATCTGGCGTGAGAAATACTCCGGGTAATTTTGGCAAATTTTTAAGTGGCATTTAATTACGGGGTCTATTTAAATTGTTTAAAATGGTAGGGGTGAGCATTTTTACCTCTTTAAGTACTCTCAAATTCGTGTAGTACTTTTTCCTCACGTGCTTGCACTCCCTATCTTAGAAAGAGATAATTGCGATTCTTTTTAAAAAATGAAAAGGTTACATGATGGAATTTCTAGCAAATTATGGCTTGTTTGCACTTAAAACCTTTACTTTAGTCATAGCTGTATTACTACTTACAGCAGGGATTTTTGCTATAAGTCGTAAACCTAGACCCAAATTGGAGATTATTCCTCTTAATAAACAGTATCAGAAAATAAAGTTGCGCATGCAGAAGGAAATTCTGGGTAAATCCGAAAAGATTAAAAAAGAAAAAGCAAGAAAGCCCTCTGTTTTTGTGATTGATTTTAACGGTGATATAAGAGCTTCTCAAACGGAACAGTTGCGTGAAGAAGTTTCGGCCATTCTAGCTATCGCCAAACCTGAAGATGAAATTGTAGTTCGGGTGGAAAGCCCTGGTGGCGCCGTAAACGGTTATGGATTAGCTGCCTCTCAATTACATAGAATCCGTCAAAAAGGTATAAAACTTACAGCTTGCATTGATAAAATGGCTGCGAGTGGTGGCTATTTAATGGCTTGTGTCGCTAATAAAGTCATAGCTGCTCCTTTTGCGATTTTAGGATCTATCGGTGTAGTGGCACAAATCCCTAATTTTCATCGATGGCTTAAAAAAAATGATATAGACGTTGAGCTCTTAACCGCTGGGGAATATAAGCGCACACTTACCTTATTTGGAGAAAATACAGAAAAAGGGCGTCAAAAATTCCAAGAAGATTTAGAGCAAATCCATGCAACCTTTAAAGAGTATGTTTTAAAAAATCGCGAAGAGTTAGACATTCACAAAGTGGCTACGGGAGAGCATTGGTTAGCAAAGGATGCCATGGACCTTAAATTGGTGGATGAGTTAAAAACCAGTGATGAATATCTGGCCGAAAAAATGGCAGATTATAATCTTTATCAAATCAAAGTGCACGGCAAGCAATCATTTTTAGATAAATTACTTAAACCAGGCATGAAGCTCTTGCATCCTTGGGGTTAAGGTTATGCTTGCCGTTAAAAATTTATGCTTTGATTACGCAGATAATCCGCTTTTGGGTGATGTAACGTTTACAGTACAAGCAGGAGAACTGTTACATTTGCGTGGAGCAAACGGGTCTGGAAAAACTACGCTTATTAGATTATTAGCTGGAATATTGTCCCCTCAGTCGGGAGAAATATCATATAACCAAAAGCCCATTCATCAACAGTTAGCTGAATATCATCAACATATATGCTATGTAGGGCATAAGCCAAGCATTAGTTTATTTTTAACGCCGAAAGAAAACTGTGAATTTGAATTTAAAAAAAAACACGCAGCCGATTATAAAAAGTTAATGGATGAATTGTTTTTGCATGAAGTCTCTGATCTGCCCTGTGGTTTATTATCCGCTGGACAGCGGCGTAAAGTAGGGCTGTTACGTTTGCAACTTACCCAATCCAAACTATGGTTGTTGGACGAGCCATTTGTGGCCTTAGATCAGGACTCAATATATATTATTGGAAAATGGTGTAATGAACATCTTCTGCAAGGAGGACAAATTGTATTAACCTCTCATCAAGATTTACCCTTTTCATACTCCTGTAAGGAGTACTTGTTGTGAAGTCACTATTCATACAGCAAGTACAAAGAGAGCTTTTGCTTAATTCTAGACAATATAACTTACTTATTAATTCCTGTTTATTCTATTTAATGATTTTGGTCTTTTTCCCTTTATCAATGCCCGCAGACCCACAATTGCTACGAACTATTGCCCCCGGTATTTTCTGGATGGCTCTTTTGTTATCGCTGCTATTGTCTGCAGAGCGTCTTTTTCAGCAAGATTATGAAGATGGTGTGCTTGAGCAATGGATTGTGGCCGGTACTTCTATGAGTCTATTGGTTTGTGCAAAGATAATAACTCAATGGGTACTAAATATAATCCCCATTATCCTGTTTACTCCTTTAATAGCCTTGTTATTTGATCTTAAAGCCTTTGAGATTTTTATTCTCGAAGTGAGCCTATTCTTGGGCTCTCCTGCAATCCTTTATCTATGCGCGCTTGTTGCAGCATTCAGTCTTGGAATCAAACAAAAAGGCATTTTTATGGCCTTGATTTTGTTACCTCTTACCATCCCGATACTTATTTTCGGGAGCAGCGCTTTGCAATTAGCTATGCAACAATTACCCACGAATGGAATATTAGCCTTACTCTTAGCCATATCACTGATTGCTATAACGTTACTGCCTTTTGCGATAGCGAGTGTCATCCGTTTTAGCTTAGCTGAGTAAGTGCTAATAATTTTGTCTCACTTCTGAGTTTTTTGATTATTATACTTGTAAGCTTTTGCAGACACAGCTGAAAACTCATGTTAAAATTTTAGCCTTTTTTGAATCAATTGTTAGCTATGTGGAAATTTTTATATCGACTGGCTTCCCCTAAAAACTTTTACCAGTTTTCGGAGCGTTGGACATTCACAGTAGGCATCAGTTCTTTGCTCTTGATTACTATTGGAATAGTGTGGGGTTTATGTTTTGCACCAGCGGATTACCAGCAAGGTGATGCGTTTCGTATTATTTATATTCACGTTCCTGGTGCTTTCTTATCTATGGCTTTATACGCTGGTATGGGTTTTTTAGCTTTTTTATTATTAGTTTGGCAAATTAAACTAGCCGGTTTGCTCATTTCTGTATTTGCCCAATTAGGGGCGGCAATGGCATTTATTGCCTTAATTACGGGTAGTTTATGGGGCAAGCCCATGTGGGGAACATGGTGGATTTGGGATGCTCGTTTAACTTCCGAGCTTATTTTGTTGTTATTGTATGCAGCTATTATTGCGACTAGTAATGCTTATCAGAATAAAGATCAAAGTGACAAGATGGTGGCAATATTAGTATTAGTAGGATTAGTTGATCTTCCTATTATTCATTATTCAGTTTATTGGTGGAATACTTTACATCAAGGAGCAACCTTAACGCTATTTAGCAAACCTAAAATACATTCCAGTATGCTTTACCCATTACTCATTAATTTATTCGGTTTTACTCTGTATTGTATTTTTGCGATTTTATTAAAAGCACGCGCCGAGCTATTGAGTCGTGAGCGTAGGCAAAGCTGGGTTAAGGAGATAGTGGAAGGGGTAAAACAATGAGTCAATTCTTTCAATGGTTATCAATGGGTGGTTATTCCCTATATATATGGCCTGCTTATGGTCTGGTTTGTGTTGTTCTGGTAATGAACCTTCTGGGCATTAAATGGCAAAAGGAACGCACTTTTAAAAAATTACAGCAGTGGTTTAAAAGACAGTGAAGGCATCACGTAAACGCAGGCTCATTCTCTCCGTAACTTTAACGGCCTCTCTAGGCTTAGTAGCGGGTCTTATTTTGTATGCATTAAGACAAAATGTGAGTTTATTTTATTCACCCACTCAAATTGTGAATAATGAAGCTCCTCTTCATCACATTATTAGAGCGGGCGGCGTGGTACAAAAAGGTAGCCTTGTGCGGGAGAAAAATTCCCTGTCTGTACATTTTCTTTTAACGGATTTTAAAAATACTATAGAAGTTTCATATGAGGGTAGTCTCCCCGATTTATTTCGAGAAGGTCAAGGGGTAGTCGCCTTTGGGCAGTTAATCGACGATAAACATTTCAAGGCTCGGGAAATTTTAGCAAAGCATGATGAAAATTATATGCCTCCTGAAGTGAAGTCTGCCTTGGAAAAAAATGAGGTAGGGTAATGTGGTTGCCGAAATAGGGGTATTTTCTTTAATTCTTGCTTTATTGTTTGCGTTATTAATCGCCATTCTTCCCAGCCTCGGTATGTGGCTGAAAAAACCAGATTACATTGCTTCTGTAAGTATTTATGTGAATGTACATTTCTTTTTTATTGCCATTTCTTATCTTTGTTTAACATTTTGCTTTCTTACTAACGATTTTTCGGTATGGTATGTGTTAAATAATTCAAGCCTTTCTTTACCCTGGTTTTATAAATTATGTGCTGTCTGGGGCGGACATGAAGGGTCGATGTTATTGTGGGTGGCTATATTAAGTGTATGGATGCTTGGGGTAAATTTCTTCAGTGATTCTTTACCCCAAAGGATTCGTAGCAAAGTCTTAGTCATCTTGGGTGTGATCAGTGCGGGTTTTATTCTTTTTCTATTAGCTACCTCGAACCCTTTTCTGCGTCAATTTCAAATTTTAGACAGTGTCGGACGTGATTTGAATCCTTTATTGCAAGACCCAGGTTTCTTATTTCACCCTCCTATGCTCTATATGGGATATGTTGGTTTCTCTGTAGCTTTTGCTTTTGCCCTGGCAGCTTTGTGGGAAGGGAAAATTGAAAGCGCTTGGGCAAAATGGACAAGACCGTGGACTTTGGCAGCCTGGTGTTGCTTAACTACAGGTATCACTTTAGGCAGTTGGTGGGCTTATCGTGAACTCGGCTGGGGTGGTTGGTGGTTTTGGGATCCAGTGGAGAATGCCTCTTTTATGCCCTGGCTGGTTGGAACGGCTTTAATTCATTCGTTAGCGGTTAGCGAACAACGCCAGCAATTCAAAGCCTGGACCTTATTATTAGCTATTTCTGCATTTTCATTGAGTTTGATTGGTACTTTTCTAGTGCGCTCTGGTGTTTTAACTTCAGTCCATGCGTTTGCAGTGGATCCGGCAAGAGGCTTGTATATTTTACTTTTTTTATTATTTGTGATTGGCGGCTCACTTACTTTATTTGCCTTTCGTGTACAAACTGTAAAGAACCATACCAGACCGGCACTTTTTTCTAAGGAAAGTGCTTTATTGCTTAATAATGTGTTTTTAGTGGTTGCCATGCTTACGGTGCTTCTAGGCACCACGTATCCTCTATTAATTGATGGCCTAGGATTAGGAAAATTGTCCGTAGGCGCTCCTTATTTTAATACTGTGTTTATTCCCTTAATGATCCCCTTGTTCCTTTTAATGGGATTAGGGATTCATTTGCGGTGGGGGGAAGATAATGTAGGCTCTTTGTTTACAAAAACTCGCAATTTAATTGGCATAGCTGTGGCAGGGGGCTGTTTTGTTTTGTATTTTTTTGCCCCCCATGTCGAATTATCCGTGCTTGTGGGCGTAATTCTTTCTTCCTGGATTTTCGTGAGTACTTTTAATTTAATTTTAAGACGCGTAAAAGAAAGGGGTTTTGATGGAATTAACCAAGCTTTTTGGGGAATGGTGACAGCGCATTTTGGTGTGGCAATAACGGTTATTGGAATCAGTGTATCTACGGGTTATGGAATAGTAAAAGATGTGAGGTTAGCTCCTGGCGAAAGTGTACAAATGGCAGGATATTTAATTCAATTTGGCGAAGAAAGAGAGTTAAATGGCCCCAATTATCATGGTACTCAAGCCCGCTTTTTAATTACTTCCAAGGGGAAGGAAAAAACGATTTACCCGGAGAAAAGAATATACAATATAGGCCAAATGCCAATGACTGACGCGGCTATTGATGCCAACCCTTTCCGTGATATTTATATTGCTTTGGCAGAGCCAGTTGATGACAATGCCTGGGCGGTCAGAATTTATTATAAACCTTTTATACGCTGGATTTGGGGAGGGGGTTTCTTTATATTATTTGGTGGCGTTATAGCGCTTAGTGATCGGCGCTACTACCTCACAAACCGTAAAATAGCTAAAAAACACGAGGTAGTGTATGACTAAATTATGGAAATTAACTCCTTTATTAATCTTTGCCATTTTAGGCGTTTTTTTTTGGCGCGGATTATTTACCAACCCTCATTTAATCCCTTCAGTACAGGTAGGAAAACCTTTGGCTAAGGTTACTCTTCCTCTTTTAGACAAGCCGAATAATCACGCACCAATTGATTCGCTCAAGGGAAAGATACACATATTGAATGTATGGGCAAGTTGGTGTTCTTCTTGTAGTGAAGAGCAATACTTTCTGGTGGACCTGGCTCATCAAGGGGTACCTATCCTCGGTTTAAATTATAAAGATAGTCCGATTGATGCTAAAAAATGGTTGCAAGATTGGGGTAATCCTTATCAGCAAGTGTTTACAGATGAAAAGGGTAAAGTAGCAATAGAATTAGGTGTATACGGTACGCCAGAAACCTTTTTAATTGATAAAAAAGGAATCATCCTTTATAGACATGCGGGTGTTTTAAATAGCGCAATTTGGCAAAAAGAATTCCTTCCACGAATTTTGAACGCGGAGAAGGTTAATGCGTAGAAAAATATTTATTCTCACCTTCCTTTTTTTCAATATAAGTTGGGCCAATTCATTTTATCCTTTGGAAACTCCTCAGCAAGAAGCGCAATTCCATCATTTATTAAAAGAGCTACGCTGTTTAGTATGCCAAAATCAAGATTTAGCAGATTCCAATGCGGGCCTTGCGAAAGATCTGCGTGATCAGGTGTATTCCATGGTAAAAGAGGGTAAAAGTGATAGCGAAATAACTAATTATTTAACGACTCGCTATGGAGATTTTATTCTTTTTAAACCCCCGGTCAAAGAAATAACATACTTATTGTGGTTTGGGCCTATTATATTTCTTTTAATGGGTATTTTTATTTTTTGGCGAACTTGCTTGCGGCGTAAATGAGTAAAGAATTAATTTTAATCGGTATTTTTATTTTTTTGTCTGCTATTGCTTTAGTTTTGGCTTTTTATCCATTACGAAAGACGAAAAGCATTTCTATACTTGCAATTTTTCTTTTAGCTGGAATTGTTGCTGCATATTGGCAGTGGGGCGGATTTAAGTCTTGGCAACTTTACGAAAAGGAATTAACTAAAAAAGCACAAGTTCAAGCACTGTTAAAACAAATTAAAGATCCCGATGAATTAATCACCAAACTGCAAGAGAAATTGAAGGATAATCCCAATAGTGCGAAAGGTTGGTACCTATTAGGGAGAATCTATGCTAGCAAGGGGGAATGGGAGCAGGCAGAGAAGGCATTTAAAATTGCTTATCAATTAAAGCCCCATCAGGTGAAATATATTTTAAATTTGGGGCAAAGTATTTGGCAAAGAAATCATCAAGAGTTTACTCCAGCAAGTAGAAAGCTCTTCAAAAAAATCTTAGAGATAGATAAAAATCAACCTGATGCATTGGCAATGCTTGCCATGGATGCATTCATGAGCCATGATTATGAGATTGCCATCAATTATTGGCAAAAGTTATTAACGTTGGCACCGGAAAATAGTGAAGAATCACGAATGATTCGCAAAGCAATTGCAAGAGCAGAGCTACAAAAACACAGGGAGAAGAAGCATGGTGGACAAGGTTTATCAAGTAATTGAACTAGTGGGTACCTCTCAAAGTAATATAGAAGACGCAATCAATAATGCAATAGCACAAGCTGCCAAATCGCATGGAAAATTAGATTGGTATGAAGTTTTAGAAACGCGTGGGTTTATTGATGGCAGCCGCAGTAAATATTATCAGGTACATTTGAAGATTGGGTGCCACACGCATTAAGAATAAACTGTGGTGTGACCGTCACTTTTTATTCAATCTCTATATTATTTATTTCATTGTAGCTATTTTTTTGTTATTCCGGCGTAGGCGGGAATGACAAAAGTCGATGTTGAAAAATTTGTTGGGCCTATCGGCCCAACCTACATTAATGCCTCTAAAAACCTTTCTCCGTATAATTCTAATTTATGCTGTCCTACACCTGAAACTTCCAACATCTCATCTAAAGTCTTTGGATTCACCTTAATCATGTCATGCAAAGTCGCATCACTAAAAATCATGAACGGAGGTTTGTCTTCTTCTTCAGCTAATTGCCGTCGGAGTAGGCGCAACTTTTCAAAAAGTGGATTAAGAGAAGCTTTACTGTAATCTTTTTTATTTTTAACTGTTTGTTTATCTTTGTCTTTAAATATAGCTAAATTAATTTTTTCTTCACCGCGTAATAAAGGTACAGCTTTAGAAGTGAGCCTTACCACGTGGTACTGATTGATATCTTGATAACAATATTCACGATGTATTAATTGCCAAGCCAAATGTTTCCAATAAGTGGTAGGGTAATCTTTGCCTATGCCAAAAGTAGATAGTTGGTGGTGAGCTAATTTTTGCAATTTCTCGGAGGCGCTACCTCGTAATACATCAATAATGTGGTTCAAACCAAATGTTTGGCGCAAACGATAAACACAAGATAAAAATTTTTGCGCATTAATGGTAGCGTCTGTCATCTCGGGTGGGTTATCGCAGATATCACAGTAATTGCATTTACTAGCGAAGGTTTCATTGAAGTACTGTAATAATACTTGCCGCCTGCACGCACTTGCTTCTGCGAAAGCTAGCATATGGTTTAATTTATGATGCTCAATCTTTTTTTGTTCTTCCTGGGAAAGTCCTTCAATAAAAACCCTAATCCTTGCGCTATCGCCTGGTTCATATAATAAAAGCGCTTTGGAGGGCATACCGTCTCTTCCCGCTCTTCCTGTTTCCTGATAATAACTCTCAATATTTTTAGGTAAATCAACATGAATTACAAAGCGAACGTTAGGTTTATCAATACCCATACCAAACGCAATAGTCGCTACCACAATATCAATTTGATCATAACGAAATAAATGTTGAACCTCTTTTCTTTCTTTATGCATTAATCCCGCATGGTAAGCTCTGGCTTTATGGCCACATTCTATTAATTTTTCAGTAACGCGCTCGACTGTGGCACGAGTGCCGCAGTATATAATCCCGGATTGTTGCTTTTCTTTCTCTAAAAAAGTAATCAGTTGGTGAAACGGTTTATTTTTGGCGATGACCTGATAGTAAATATTGGGGCGATTAAAAGAAGCGATATATTGTTTCGGGATGAAATGCAGCTTTTGAACAATATCTTGTTGCGTCTGTTTATCCGCTGTAGCTGTTAAAGCAATAATTGGTACAGTGGGAAACCTTTTTTTTAAAACGCCTAATGCCGCATATTCTGGCCGAAAGTCGTGACCCCATTGCGAAATGCAGTGTGCTTCGTCAATAGCAAATAAAGCAATAGGGCACTCTTGTAAACGACTAAGAAAACTTTCACTCAGTAATCGTTCAGGAGCAACATATAATAAATTTAAATCCCCCCTATGAAGATTTGATAATACTTCTTTCGATTCTGACGCATTAAGCGAAGAGTTATAATAGGCGGCTTTAATACCTAATGTTTTTAAAGCACTAACCTGGTCTTCCATCAAAGCAATTAATGGGGAAACGACAATGCCTACGCCTTCTCGCAACAAGGAAGGAATTTGATAGCATAGTGATTTGCCGCCACCGGTAGGCATCAATACTAAAATATCACTACCTGCCGTAAGATCATTGATAATTTCTTCTTGCGAAGAGCGGAAACTATCAAACCCATAATATTTTTTTAAAATTTCACGGGCATTCGTTGGCTTTTGGCTTTCCATAGATTTATTCTTATTATTTTTATAGATTTTTAAAATTTGGCAAATAAATAGTAATGCCGGTGAATAATACAAAAGCTCATTAAATAATGAAATACAAGGAGTAGGAATGGATTTTCAACTGAGTGAAGAAAATAGGGCTTTTCGCCAAATGGCGGCTGATTTTGCCCGTGACAAAATCCAACCCTATGCAGATAGTTGGGATGAAGATCATCATTTTCCAGTTGAAGTGTTTAAGCAAGCTGCCCAATTAGGCATGGGAGGAATTGTTGCCAACGAGGATATTGGCGGTGCTGGTCTTCCGCGGCTTGCTTCTGCTCTTATCTTTGAACAATTAGCTACGGGTTGTGTTAGCACGAGTGCTTATTTATCCATTCATAATATGGTGGTTTCTCTTATTGACCGCTATGGTAGTGACGAATTAAGGAGGGTATGGGGGCCTAAGCTTACGAGCATGGATGTGCTTGCCAGTTATTGTTTAACCGAACCTGAGTCGGGATCGGATGCTGCATCGCTTCGAACTACTGCTAAACGAGAAGGAGATTATTACCTTGTAAATGGTACCAAAGCTTTTATTTCCGGCGCTGGCGTTAGTGACGTTTATTTATGTATGGTGCGTACTGGCAATGAAAAACATCATGGCATTACCTCTCTATTAATAGAAAAAGATACTTTAGGTTTAAGTTTTGGCAAATTAGAAAAAAAGATGGGCTGGCGAAATCAACCTACTGCAATGATTTATTTTGAAAATTGCCGTGTGCCTGTTAAGAACCGTGTAGGAGACGAGGGGCAGGGTTTTAAAATTGCATTGAATGCCTTGAATGGAGGACGGGTTAGTATAGCCGCCTGTGCATTAGGCGGCGCTTTATCCTGTCTTCGGCTCACGCAATCTTATATGCATGAACGTAAACAATTTGGAAAAGCTTTAAAGGAAATGCAGGGATTACGTTTTTATTTTGCTGACATGTTAACTAACTTTGATGCGGCCCGATTGATGGTGTATCGCGCTGCCGACTCCCTTGATCGCAATAATGCCAAAGCGCCGATGTATTGTGCTATGGCCAAACAATTAGCTACTGACTTCGCCTTTGCTATTAGTGATAAAGCGATGCAGCTACATGGCGGATATGGTTATCTTAGAGACTATCAAATCGAGCGAATTTTCAGAGATTTACGCGTTCATCAGATTTTGGAAGGAACGAATGAGATTATGCGTGAAATAATAGCCAAATCCGTTTTAGATGACGAAAAATATTTTCTTGAGTAAGGAGTAAGTAATGAGTGTAATTGAACAGCAATTAAATGATAGCGGAATTCTTACGATTACTTTAAATAGACCGGAAAAGCTCAATGCCTTAAATAATGAGGTTCTGCAAGCTTTAAGAGAATTGTTGAGCTATGCAAAAGATAAAGAGAGCGTTAAGGCTTTACTGATTACTGGAAAAGGCAAAGCTTTTTGTGCGGGTGCAGACATTAATCGCTTGGCAGAATGCGATGCCGAAAGTGGTTACCAATTTGCAAGTTTTGGCCAAGAAGTTTTTCGTCAATTTGAAACGCTGGGGAAGCCTTCGATTGCCGCTATTAATGGTTTTGCCTTTGGTGGGGGTTGTGAACTCGCTATGGCTACGACCATACGTATTGCCTCTCAAAATGCCCAATTTGGCCAGCCGGAAGTTAAACTGGGAGTGATACCCGGGTATGGTGGCACACAACGTTTGGCACGTCTCGTAGGAAAAGGCCGAGCACTGGATTTATGTTTAACAGGTCGTTTTATTGATGCTCAGACCGCTTTGCAGTGGGGATTAGTCACTCATGTGATTGAAGAAGATAAATTGCTAGATGAAGCAGAAAAACTTTTAAAGGGAATATTAAGCATGGCTCCTTTGGCTGTTCGCGGGGTTATGGAAGTGATTGACCACGGTTATGATCTTGCTCTAAATGAAGCATTGCATTTGGAGGCCATTCATTTTGCCAAAACTTGTGCCAGTGCAGATAAAGCTGAAGGAGTGCAGGCTTTTTTAGAAAAAAGAGCGGCTACTTTTAAAGGGAAATAGTGTATGAATGATTCAATCTTATTCACACAGGAAAAACATATTGGTTTGATAACGCTAAATCGCCCAACGGCGCTTAATGCGTTAACCTTACCTATGATTTTAGCATTACAAGAGCAACTCAGCGCTTGGGAACAAGATAACTCTATCCATGCGGTTGTTATTAAAGCCGAGGAAGGGAAGGCATTTTGCGCTGGGGGGGATGTGCGTTGGCTATATGAAGCCGGTAAGTCAAATGATCCACAACAAATGCAATTTTTTTTGCATGAATACCGATTGAATCACTACATTAATCAATATAAAAAACCTTATATTGCATTGATGAATGGAATTACCATGGGCGGAGGAGTGGGTATATCTTTACATGGCTCACACCCTGTCGCCAGTGAAAATTTTTTGTTCGCGATGCCGGAAACAGGGATTGGTTTTTTTCCAGATATTGGTGCAAGTCACTTACTTTCGCGCTGCCCATATGAGTTTGGTACCTATTTGGCCTTGACAGGTCATCGTTTGCAAGCTGAAGAAGCTTATCATGTTGGCTTGGTTAAATATCTTGTAACGGCTAATGAAATGAATACCTTGTTAGCAGCCCTTATTAATACCGACCTTTCGCAAAATCCCGCACAGGAGGTAGACGCGTGTATTAAACGGTTCGCCTTCTCCATTACTTCGCAGGTTCCACAAGATGCCACAAAAATAGCCTCGATTTTTAATAAATCAACCATGGAAGAAATTTTGGCCCAATTAGATGCGAATGAACATAATTTTTTTCAAACTACCAAAGACATTCTTAATCAAAAAGCCCCGTTAAGCTTAAAAGTGACCTTACGACAAATTAAACAGGCAAAGCATTTATCAATGGGAGAATGTGTAAAAATGGATTACTGTTTGGTTTCTCATTTTATGACAGCCTCAGATTTCTATGAAGGGGTGCGGGCACTTTTAATTGATAAAGATAAAAACCCGCAGTGGAGCCCGCAAACATTGTCAGAGGTTACAAACGACCAAGTAGAGGCTTATTTTACTTGTAAGGACAGGCCTCTACTGCTCACTTAAGTGTAGTTGGCTCGAAAAAACCAATGTAGGCGCCGCCTGGGTCAAGAAGAACTGCGACCCGCCCCAAATTACTAATGGTGAGTACTCTGGTAGTAAGCTTGGCTCCAAGGCGTTCTGCCTTTTGGATAGTGGCATGAATGTCATTAACTGTAATATAACTCATCCAATGAGGTATCGTCGCTCCCGGTACGTCGCTCAGTCGCCTCAATCCTGCGATAAGAGTTTTTTCCTTTTTAAAGATGTAAAATGGTTCGCCTTCAATATTAGTTTCTATGGTTTCCCAGCCAAAAAGACTCCCATAAAAAGCTTTCGCTTCATTTATATCGCGAGCCATTAAACGATTCCAAGCAAATTCACCAGGTTTAGGCATGTAAAACTCCCTTTAAATTTTTTTTAGTATATACATATCCCCACGAAACTCCAAAATCTAACATTAGAGGATCTTACT
>NZ_LR134426.1 GCF_900637865.1 Legionella adelaidensis | reverse complement strand
TCTGCATTTCATTCAACGCTTCTAATTGTTGTTTCGTATGATTCCAACTTTCTCGCTCTTGGTCGTTCAAAAGGAGATGGTGGAGAAAAAATTCTTTGATTGCTTGAATATCGTTAAATACAATTACCTCTTTTTGGCGCTCCTCATCCCAAATTTTTGTATGCTTCGCAGGATCAAACTCGCGTTCCAGAATATCTTTGAGCATAACGCCATTGATATAATACGACTCCATTCTCCTATTCCAATCTTTAAGAACTTGCGTTCCTGCTTCAGGGGAGTTGGCAGGCCCTGGCAAAACTTTTCCTACATTTTTGGGGTCATGTCCTTCGTATCTAAAAATACGATGCATTTCTGCATGAGAATATTCAGGCATAATATGTGTAATTAATTGGAGTTTGTACTAAGTATAGTTTATACCGTTGTGTCGTACCACTTAAACCACTTGCCCCGCTGCCCACCCAGAAGACCACGCCCATTGGAAATTATACCCTCCTAGCCAACCGGTAACATCTACAGCCTCACCAATAAAATAAAGCCCCGTGACCGATTTAACCTCCATTGTCTTGGAAGAAAGTGCATCGCAATCAATACCACCAATCGTTACCTCAGCCGTGCGATACCCCTCCGTACCATTTGGCTTAATGATCCAACTCTTTATTTGATGCGTAACAAGCTGAAAATCACGATTGGTTATTTCATACAGCTTTTTATCAGCCAGAGGACTCGCAATGAATGTTTCTACCACCCTACGAGGTAAATATGTCGATAAAATTGAATTCAACTGCTTTTGTGGCTGGTTTTCTCGTGCATTGATCAATGTTTCATAAAGATCTCGCTCGGGGAGTAGATCAATTTGTATTGTTTCTCCAGAGTGCCAGTAAGAAGATATTTGCAGGATAGCAGGCCCGCTTAATCCGCGATGAGTAAATAATAAATTTTCACGAAATTGCATACGCGTATTTTTTACCAGGCTATCAACAGCAATACCTGAAAGTAGCCCGAGTTTTTCTTTTTCCTTTACATCCAGCGTAAATGGTACAAGCCCTGCACGGGTAGGCCACACTTTTACGCCAAATTGCTCCGCAGTTTTATAGGCAAAAGGACTTGCTCCCATGGTGGGTATTGAAAGCCCCCCACTAGCGATTACTAACGA
>NZ_LR134425.1 GCF_900637865.1 Legionella adelaidensis | reverse complement strand
CATCGGCCTTATTAAATCTTCCAGATGCCCGAAGCATAGCTACCCGTTGCCAATTAATTAAATCTTCAGGAGTAAGCTTGTTTAGTTCATCACGTAACTCTTCGGGAACCATGGCAATATTCGCTTTAAAAAAATCAACTAAATTTGGCATTAAAGCAGAAACTCTGGAGGCATATAATCGGCCGTGAATATTGCTGGTTTCAGTGGGATAAAATTGAGTTAAAATTTGTTGCGCTTCTTGCGCTGTTAAATTTTGAGGCATGTTGGCAGCATGTTGTGGGTAGTAAGTAAATTATAGTCAAAAATTTACATTGGGCCAGCAAGGCCTAACATATATCGAATACGGTCCTCAAAAAGAGATGCACTCGATCAGTTGTCCATGTTTATATTCCTTTTCTAAAAAAGTCTTGGTCCTCTGTCCAGATAGACAATTTAATATCAGAGCTGTTGCAACAATAGGCCAGTGTACACATAGGTATACAACAGCAATGATTAATGGAGTTGTCATACTGTTCAATTTATTGAACACCTTAATTTATACAGAAATGGGTATTGCTCGAGGATCTTTTAAAAATGGCAGTAATTTACAATGAGTTTGAAAGCCCATTTTTTCGCTTATTCCTTTCGCCATACCTGGTGCCATCAATTGGGATACTGCATATTGACATCCTGAGGATATTGCCTCTTTAATTGCGTAGTCAGCAAGTGAGGTACAAAGGCCATGTTTTTGAAAGTTGGCCAGAGTAGCTCCATTATATAAGCCTACAATTGAACCATCGATATAACTTGTTAAGGTAGCAACAGGTTCACCCCCGTAATAACCAAGATAATGTGTAAATTTCCCTTGAGGTCCATAAGAGCTATACATTGCCTTCAAGTCAGATTTAATCGCTTCTGACATTTGAAAGACTTCACATATGATGTCTAGAAAAAACTGATATTCTTTTTCATTATTTACTATGCCTATTTCGATTCGTTCGCCTGGTGCAGTAAATTTTATTCCATTTAAATTAGCAGCGATTCCTAGAAAATCACCAAGAAATTGAAAGCCTTCCATATCTAAACAGGCCTTAATTTTTTCTGGGACTTCAGTTTGTTGTGTCCACCACCAGATAAAGGGAGTATCTTGGCCTGTAAAGAATTGAGTTGCTTTTTCTAAATTATCTATCAACTCCAATTCATTATTTTTATAGTCGTTGAAAACACCATTAAAAAAGGGGAACTCACAACCAGTAAAGTAGCGCAGAGAGTTTTCCTGTTCTTCAATACCAGATTCTTTATGTAGGGAGTGTTGAGTCGCAATTCTCATCACTTTTATTAAATTATCAATGATACGGTTGCTAATAAATTCTTTTGCCATGTTAATTCCTTATTTAAATTAAATATCTAATCTTTCTCTATCGCAATAATATTAAGAATTGCTTCTATATCTGTCTTGGTTAAGTGTTTAGCCAAGGCCTGCACCCAATATCTTTATCACATGGGTTCTACTTTTAATTGCCCAGTTTTTACCAGGTTATCCAAGTTTGGTAAGCTCATCCTCAGTTCCTATTAGAAAAATTTTTGGTTGTTTAATCAGTTGAGTCAAAAAATTATTATTTGCTTGATACTTTCGTGTCCATTCTGCTGGGGAATAAAAAGTTGGGTGGATGGGCCGACCTAATTTTACTTGTGCTTCTTCAAGCAATTTAAATAAATCGGCATACGTTAAGTTATCGCAAATCAACATCAAATCAACCTCACGGGTAGCCGTGTCTTCTTGTTTAGCAATAGACCCATAAATGAAAGCGATATGTATCTGTGAGGCAATGGGTGCAAGTGCTTCCCTAAGTACATCAGCTAATCCAAATGTTTTTAATACAATACTGCGTAATTCCGTAAACAATGGTGAAGTACAATTAGCTGTGTAATGTTTCTGATTACCAATAGATTGCGCCGTTATTAGTCCCACAGCAGTTAATTTCTCAAGCTCTCGCTGAACGGCTCCTGTTCCTGAGTGCGTTAAACGGATAATTTCATTAGTATGAAAGCTACGATCGGGTTGACCATAGAGTAACGCCAGTACACACTGACGTACTTTAGAAAAAAGTGCATTTGAAAGATTAGAGGATATCGTTCTCATAATAGGTATCATAGTACCCATTATGGGTATGATCGATCAAGGATTAAAGTTAGTCTTTGTTTTTATAGCAAAAACAATTCATCGTGTGATCATTTACCATCCCAGTGGCTTGCATAAATGCATAACAAATGGTACTTCCTATAAACTTAAATCCTCGTTTTTTTAAGTCTGCAGCCATGGCATCTGAAATTAAGGTGGTCGTGGGAACTTGATTGGCTTGCTCCCAATGGTTTTGTAAAGGTTCTCCGTTCACAAACCCCCAAATATAGCTCGAGAAATCACCAGGCTTTTTTCGTATTCTTAAAAAAGCCTGTGCATTCACAATAGCTGCTTGAATTTTTAAACGATTACGAATAATTTCTGTGTTACCCATTAATTGTATGATTTTATTTTGATTGTAGCCGGCAATTATTTCAGCATCAAAATTATCAAAACAGGTACGAAAATTATCGCGTTTTTTTAGAATCGTCAGCCAGTTTAATCCGGCTTGCATGCCTTCTAAAATTAAAAATTCGAATAACAATCGCTCATCATAAACAGGAACTCCCCATTCGTGATCATGATAATGAATATAGAGTGGATTGTCATTGACCCATGCGCAACGCTCTTGAATCATGATTGAAACTCTGTTGCGTTATTCATCATATCTTGTTCCATTATATTACGTTTACAAGGCCGATAGGATGCAAGAAGTGCCTCTTGAGCAGTTTCAAAAAATTCACAATCAAATTTAGGCTTTCTTGCTGGGCATGTTGGGCGACAAAATACACCTGTTGTTGTGACGCCCACCAAAAATACACCCTCATACTCGGTATTTTTTTCTATCAATGCTTGGTACAGTTTAGCTCTATTTCGGCCATCATTCGCTGATTCTCACAATAAGACACTCAAGTTTCAATCTTTGCCATTATAAAGTATTGATAAAAAGACGCCGCCGAAATACGGACATCGATTTTCTCATTGGTTTAAACGGTTTTTCCTCGATCAATTCATTGGTATTTTTGCAGTGATTTGTTCTGCAATTTCTTTTAATGGTCGATCTAATGAAAGCGAATTATCATGTAGACGAAATAAATAATATGTAAATTAAAACTTAACAATATTATTAAATAAAAAAACCCGCTTTTTAGCGGGTTATAGCAATATAATTAACAAAAATAAAAGAGGTGCTTTTTAAAAAGGAATGTCGTCGTCTAGGTCTTCAAAAGCTTCGTGGGCAGGTGCTGGAGTGGATTGCTTTCCGCTAGTTGCGTGAGCAGGAGGGGCTTCATTAAAGTTATTGCTAGAGGGCCCTCCTTTACTGTCTAACATTTGAATATCTGCCGCTACGATTTCTGTAGTATAGCGATCCTGGCCTTGTTGATCTTGCCATTTGCGAGTCCGTAAGCTTCCTTCTACATAAAGCTTGGTTCCTTTTCGTATATATTCTCCCGCAATTTCGCCTAAACGGTTAAAACAGACGACGCGATGCCATTCAGTGCGTTCTTGTTTATCTCCTGTTTGCTTATCTTTCCAGGTTTCACTGGTAGCAACGGAAAGCGTAGCTACTGCGTTGCCATTAGGTAGGTAACGAACTTCAGGGTCTGTACCTACGTTGCCGATTAAAATTACTTTATTTATCCCGCGTGCCATGTATGTCTCCGTCGTACGAAAATAAGGAAAGATTATAACCAAAATAAAAGGTAATGCGTATATATACCCAAGATACTCCAAAAAACTATTTTTGATCGGTCGCTTTTTGCGCCTCGAGAAACCAAAAAAAACTCCCAATAGGGGTGGCTATTACTTCTCTTTTTTAATTTCCCAGACACCAAAATAGAATTGTCCAAAACCTAGCATTTTGAAGTATCTTGGGTATATAACCTAAGAACCTTGTCTCAGTCGTGCTAACTGTGTAACATCTGTCCATTCTTTTTTGATTGAAATAGCGATGAAACACAGTTGGCAGAATAGTGTATTGCCCATTGCAGCGATTTTTTCTTTTCGCATGCTGGGATTATTTATGCTCATTCCTATTTTTACTATCTATGCTAATAAATTATCTTATGCAACGCCTGCTTTAATTGGAATAGCTTTAGGTGGGTACGGTCTTAGTCAGGGTTTATTGCAAATTCCCTTCGGGATGTTGTCCGATCGCTGGGGACGAAAAAAAATTATAACTATTGGATTATTATTTTTTACTATCGGAAGTTTGCTAGGTGCCTTCACTACCTCTATATATGGAATGATTGCTGCTCGTATTCTTCAAGGTATGGGAGCGATAGGTGGCGTTTTAATTGCATTATTGTCTGATTTAACCCCGGATAGAGACCGTACTAAAGCAATGGCCGTTATTGGGGCTACAATTGGGATATCGTTTAGCTTGGCAATGATTATAAGCCCTATTGTTAGTCAACATTTTGGGTTGTCCGGTATATTTTATCTTTCAATTATATTGGCTATTTTGGGGCTTGTCTTATTACACGGTGTTATTCCAACTCCGGAAAAACAACCTTTTCA
>NZ_LR134424.1:12500-41972 GCF_900637865.1 Legionella adelaidensis | reverse complement strand
TACGGTCCCTGATAACATACTTTTCTAAATTTTCGGCGATAACTTTTTTTAAGCTGCCATCGGCATGCACTCTGTCTACGCTAGATAAAACGTCTAATGCGAGAACGTTATAACTGGGAAAATCATTGGGATATTGATCCTTTAAATCCACTAATTGACCGTATAAAACACAAAAAGCAATAGAGAAAGAAGTGTCTATTGCCATATAATTATGATCGCTTAAATCCACATAAATAGTTCGGTAAAACTGTTTTTGCTCAGCAAATAAAATAGGCTTTGTCCCATGATAGCTAAGTCTTATGGCTCCATAGCGGCTCAGTTTCAAAATATTGCCATTCTTACTATCTACAACCAAGCCACGGATTGCATCATCAAATTGAAAGCGTAAAGTTCTTATGATTTCCGGGTAGCGTTTAGATTTAATTAAATGATCAATAACCAGCTTATAGACTAGCGATTCAAAATTTTTAGTTTTATAGCGGATGAGCGTATGGTCCATATCAAGGCCGATAAACTTAATCTTTTTCAAATTTAAAATACGATTAACATACACCTTATGATTCATTTTTTCCTCAAAGAAAGGTTGGTTTTGAAAAGGAGCCCGATTACCAGCTTAGGTTTATGAGCGGACTCCTTCAATAATGGAGTCTATAACACCGGGATCTGCGAGGGTAGAAATATCACCTAGATCATCAAAGTTTTTCGAGGCAATTTTGCGTAAAATTCGCCGCATTATTTTTCCTGAGCGTGTTTTGGGCAAAGCAGGGGTCCATTGAACGCCCTCTAGATTGGCTATTGGGCCAATTTCTTTGCGAACGGCTTGGTTTAATTCCCCTTCTAAAGCATCATTCGGTTTTACATTTGCTTTAGTGGTTACAAAGGCATAAATACCTTCACCAGTTATTTCGTTGGGAATTCCGACAACAGCAGCTTCGGCTACTTGCGGATGGGTTAAAAGAGCATTTTCAATTTCTTCAGTACCAATGCGATGCCCTGAAACTTTGATCACATCATCATTTCTTCCGGTTATCCAAAAATGACCGTTTTTATCGCGATAAGCTCCATCTCCAGTAAAATAAGACCCAGGAGATTCCTTAAAATAAGTTTCTATAAATCGTTCTTTATCTTTATATACTGTTTGCATGAGGCCAGGCCATGGTTTTTTAATAATAAGTTGGCCCCGCTTTTCCCCTGCAGTCGGTTGCTTTTTTTCATCAATAATTTCCGGCTGGATACCAAAAAAAGGACCCGTGACTGACCCTGCTACCTGTGGGGTTGCCCCGGGAATGGCACTTAAGAGGATGCCTCCTGTCTCTGTTTGCCACCAGGTATCTACTACTGCACATTTTTCTGCTCCCACTACTCTAAAATACCACTCCCACACATCAGGATTAATGGGTTCACCGACACTTCCTAAAACTCTTAATGTTTTACGGCTGGTTTTTTTAACCCACTCGTCTCCTTCTTTTCGAAGGGCCCGTATAGCAGTAGGCGCCGTGTAAAAAATTGTTACTTGATGTTTATCAATGACTTCCCAAAAGCGTGAAAAAGTCGGATAGTGAGGGACACCTTCAAAAACAAGCGTGGTTGCACCATTAACTAATGGACCATACAGTAAATAGGAATGTCCCGTAATCCAACCTACATCAGCTGTACACCAATACACATCATCCTCTTTATAATTAAAAATATAATGATGGGTCATTGCGGCATATACTAAGTAGCCTCCTGTACCATGTAGGATTCCTTTAGGTTTGCCCGTGGAACCAGATGTGTACAAGATAAATAAAGGATGGTTGGCATCCACGCTTTCTGCCGGACAATTTGCATCCACTTTATCCATTTCATCTTCATACCAGCAGTCACGCTTATTATCCCAAGAGATTTGGTTAGCTGTTCTTTTCACAACGACTACCCTTTTAACGGAAGGACAAGCTAATACCGCTTGGTCTACATTTTGTTTCAAGGGAATGATTTTATCACCGCGTAAACTTTCGTCCGCAGTGATTACCAAATTGCATTCAGCATCTAAAATTCGCGTTTTTAAAGCTTCCGCAGAAAATCCTGCAAATACCACCGAATGTATGGCCCCAATGCGTGCACAGGCTAACATTGCTATTAACGCTTCGGGAATCATCGGCAAATATATACAAACTCTATCTCCTTTTTTAATGCCCTGTTTTTTTAAGACGTTTGCAAATTTACATACGACATGATGTAACTCTGCATAGCTAATTTTTTTTGATTCGCCAGGGTCGTTTCCTTCCCAAATAATCGCTATTTTATCGCCTTTTGTTGCTAAATGACGGTCTAAGCAATTATAGCTCGCATTGAGCTGGCCTTTTTGAAACCACTCAATCGCTAAGGTTTGAAAGTTACCACTCAAGGTTTTTTCCCAAGGTTTAAACCAGGAAATATATTTATCCGCTTGCTCGCCCCAAAATGTTTCTGGCTCCTCTATAGACTGTTTATACATTAACTCATATTGGGAAGGAGTTAATGAAGGTGATTCTTTCATAACTAATCCTTCCTTTAAGCGAGATTTTGGTAGGTGGGGCTCCACATGTTTGCTTTTACCGCTTGTTCAATATCTTTTTCAGATAGTTCGGAATGTCCTTCTTTAATCGCTTCAGTAACTACTTTTTTAGCAATATGTAAACTTACTTCTCTGATTGTTTTAAGTTCCGGAAGCAGGCGTCCTTCTCCAGTTTTCGTTGCAGGGGCCAACTCGCTTAAAGCTATAGCTGCTGCCATCATCATTTTATTCGTGACTCTTTTTATTTTACCCGCTATCACTGCCAACCCTACCCCAGGAAAGATATAGGAATTATTGCATTGGGCAATAGGGATATCGCGGCCATTTATCTGAACGGCATCAAAGGGGCTTCCTGTAGCTACGAGAGCTTTTCCATTCGACCAATGTAGCAAATCATTAGGGTTGGCTTCTGCTCTTGAGGTCGGGTTCGATAGGGGGAAAATAATTGGTCTGACACAATATTCTGACATTTTCTCAATCATTTCTTTTGTGAATTGATTAGGCTGTCCCGATACTCCTAGCAATATCGTAGGCTTTGCATTCTCGACTACATCGATTAAATTGATTTGAGCCGGATTTTTTAATTTCCATTGGCTAATAGCTTCACGAGATTGAGCAAAAGGTTGCTGAAACGGTAATAAATCAGCCTGGCCATCATGAATTAATCCCATTCTATCTACTAAAAAGAAATGAGAGCGCGCTTCTTTTTCATTTACACCTTGTTGTACCATCGCCTGCACTAATTGCTCGCTAATTCCCGATCCTGCAGAGCCTGCTCCTAATACGGCCACTCGATGATCTTTCAAGGGGATTCCGCTCGTACTGGCAGCAGCAAGGATAGCGGCAACAGTTACGGCGGCAGTTCCCTGGATGTCATCATTAAACGTGCATAGTTGATCTTGGTAACGGTTTAGCAAAGGATAAGCATGCTGTTGGGCGAAATCTTCAAACTGTAGCAATACATTGGGAAAATGTTTTTTTACACTTTGAACAAATTGATCCACAAAGCGATTATATTCTTCCCCAGTAAGACGAGTATGGCGCCAACCGAAATACTCCGGATCATCTAATCTTTCTTGATTGTTTGTTCCTACATCGAGGACAATCGGTAATGTATTAGCTGGGTCAACACCACCGCAAGCAGTATATAAAGATAATTTACCGATAGGAATCCCAAGCCCCCCCACTCCTTGATCCCCTAAACCTAAAATCCGTTCGCCATCGGTAACTACAATAACTTTAACCTCTTGGGTAGCTGCAATGCTTGCAAAAATATCGTCCATTTTTTCCGCTTCATGATAGGAGATAAATAATCCACGTGGTTGACGATAAATATGGTGAAAAAACTGACAGGCCTCACCGACTACCGGGGTATAGATAATAGGCATCATTTCTTCGAGATTATCAAGAATAAAACGATAAAAGAGTACTTCGTTTCTATCTTGCAGTGCGCGTAGGTAAATATGCTGCTCTAGCGGAGCTTCTTTGGCATCAAAGCTGCCGCGACACCGTAAAAGTTGTTCTTCTAACGTTTCAACTTTAGAAGGTAGTAATCCATGTAATTTGAAAATATCGCGTTCTTTAACAGAAAAGGCCGTGCCTTTATTCAGTAATGGTTCTCTAAGTAGTTCTTTACCTTCTTTCCTTATGTTTGCTGCCATTTCCACTCCCTGAAAAAATTACTGAATAAACTTTAAAGACTATAGCAAAATTATTAATATAAACACAAAAAAAGCGAGGATGAACCTGATCCTGGTTACCTGGCGTAACCAAGGTTTCACTCAAGATATTATGACCTTAATTACACTTTGCTTGAAAAAGGTTGGGTTAGTGTGCGTGGGGGGCGTAATAAGCGATTCGGTCTTCCAAGTCCACCGCGGCAGGATTTGTTCAATAAAGATACCATTGTGGCCTGTTTTTTGTTATAATCTGGCGCACATTTTACCCTGAGGGGGATCTCTTGACTGAAATGGTTGTAGAAGGTTCGGAAACTTCATCTTGGCGAAGTGATCGAATGGCATGGCTGGTTTGTCTTTCGGCCGGTCTTTTCTTTTTTTACGAATTCTTTCAACTCAATTTGTTTGATGTAATTAATACTCCATTGCGTCAAGAATTCCAAATTGACGCAGCGCAAATTAGTTGGATGTCCAGTACTTATTTATGGGCAGATATCCTCTTTTTATTACCTGCAGGCATTATTTTAGACCGTTTTTCCACACGAATGGTAATATTAACGGCCCTTTTTATATGTATAGTCGGTACCGTTGGGTTCGGACTTACTAATTCCTTTTTTATCGCCTCGCTTTTCCATTTTTTATCTGGCATTGGTAATGCGTTCTGCTTTTTATCATGCGTAGTATTAGTTTCAAGATGGTTCCCGCCACGGCGTCAAGCGTTGGTGATTGGTTGTTTGGTAACAATGGCATTTATTGGGGGAATGATGGCTCATACCCCCTTAGCCTATTTAAATGCAACATACGGATGGCGTAAGTCCCTATTGATTGATGGTGGAGTAGGCGTTTTATTTTTTTTATGGATTTTACTAATTGTAAAAGATTCGCCGCGAGGGAAATTCTTGGCTACAAGAAACCCTACGGAACCTCCCAATTTTTTTCGCGCATTTAGGAATGCACAAAATTGGTTAGGGGGGCTTTATACATCTTGTTTAAACTTACCCATAATGGTGCTTTGTGCATTATGGGGGGCAACTTATTTAGAAACAGTTCACCACCTTTCTTCCCTGTCGGCTAGCAATGTAGTCAGTTTAATTTTTATAGGTAGCATCATTGGTTGTCCTTTGGCAGGTTGGCTATCAGATAGTTGGGGTAAGCGTAAACCGATAATGTTTTTAGGTGGTATAGCTACTTTATTAACCATGCTGCCGTTTTTTATAGGAATTACTCTTTCCGAATTTACATTGAGCATTTTATTCTTTGCGCTTGGATTTTTTACCAGTACGCAGGTAATAACTTACCCACTTATTGCGGAAAGTAACAGTAGCAGTAATACAGGTTCGGCAACAGGAATGGCTTCAGTTATTATTATGGGTGGCGGTGGAGTAGGACAGGTTTTATTTGGTCAATTAATGAATTATCATGCCCAAAGTACCAATTACCAAGTGGGCGATTTTGAATTCGCCATGTGGATTTTCCCAATCGCTGGTGTTATTGCATTATTAGCATTATTTTTTACTAGAGAAACTTCCTGTAAACGGTTACATTAATACTTCCTTTAGGGACAAAGGAAGGGTTAAATAAGGAGCTTTTATGCAACCGATGGTTGAAGAGTATAGAAGGTTCGATTTGATGAAGTCATTTATGCCCTGGATGGTATGTATTGCGGCTTCTCTCTTTTTCTTTTATGAATTTATTCAAGGTAATATGTTTGCGTCCATCGCAGACAATATTATGGAAGACTTTCATATTGAAGCGGGGAGAATGACTTATCTATCCAGTATATATTATTTGTCTAATGTCATTTTCCTCTTTATTGCTGGATTTTTGCTCGATAAATTTTCTCCCAAGCGCATAATACTATTCGCAATGTTATTATGTGTGCTGAGTACTTTTCTGCTGGCCCATGCACAGTCATTTTATCTTGCTTTACTTTGTCGTTTTATTACGGGAATTGGTAGTGCTTTCTGTTTCCTTGGTCCCATTCGTATAGCCTCTCGCTGGTTTCCACCGCAACGCATGGCTTTAGTTGCCGGTGTCATTGTTACCATTGCTATGACCGGCGGAATGATTGCGCAATATCCCTTAACCCGTTTAGTAAACCTGGTTGGTTGGCGTCATGCTCTTATAGTTGTGGGATGGCTTGGTATGGCGATTCTATTTGCAATGATTTATTTTATTAAAGATAACCCTTCACAAAATAAAAATACGGAAATTAAACATTTAGGTCTTTTGGATACGGCTAAAAAAGCTTTTTTAAATCTCCAGATAGTACGCGCCGCCTTGTTTACCAGTCTGGTCAATATGTCAGTTGCGGTTTTTGGGGCAATGATGGGCTCTTTATATCTTGTACAACGGTTAGATGTTAGTAAAGAAGAAGGGGCTATAGTTAATTCTATGTTATTTTTAGGGGCCATTATCGGTGGGCCGGTTATTGGTTGGTTTTCTGACAAATTAGGGCGTCGAGTGATGCCTATGAAGGTAGGGGCATTGGCCTCCTTACTCACTATATTAGCCATTCTATACCTACCGCTGTCTTTAAATGCAATGACCACGCTTTTCTTTTTCTTAGGATTTTTTACTGCTTCACAAGTAATTAGTTATGCTTTGGTTGCCGAAAGTAGCTCACCTATCATGACAGCCACCGCAGTAAGTGTGGTTTCTATTCTTACCCAAGGGGGTTACATTGTTTATCAAAATTTATTCAGTGCCCTTCTAATGTGGCATGGTGAAATGAAAATGATTCATGGAGTTCCCGTATACTCTTTAAATGATTACCAAACCGCTGCTATTATAATCCCCCTTGGTTTAGTGATAGCTTTGTTCGCTATCTTTAAACTAAAAGAAACTTACTGTTTACCCACCCAGGATTAATTAATGACCGCAGCACGAGCATGTATTTTGCTAATGGATTCGTTTGGTATTGGTGAAAGTCTTGACGCCAAAAAATATGGGGATGAAGGGGCTAATACTTTCGTTCATATCTATCAAGCCGCTTTAGAAGGAAATGCTAATAAAGAAGGTATACGTGAAGGCGAGTTACTGCTGCCTAATTTAGCCAGGTTGGGTTTATTTCACGCGGCTGTGGCAAGCTCTGGCTTAAAGTTTATTGACTTGGGTACTTTAGAAAAACCCCAATCTTTTTTTGGGTATGCTGTAGAGCAGAGTTTAGGAAAAGATACCCCGAGTGGTCATTGGGAAATTGCTGGCGTTCCTATCATGTTTGAATGGGGATATTTTCCTCATACCATCCCTTGTTTTCCTCCCGAATTAATTACCGACTTTGTAAAAAAGGCAAATTTACCGGGAGTATTGGGTGAAAAACATGCCTCGGGTACCACTATAATTGAAGAGCTGGGTGAAGAACATATAAAAACCGGTAAGCCTATCGTTTATACCTCAGCGGATAGCGTGTTTCAAATTGCCGCGCATGAAGACGCTTTTGGACTAGAGCGTTTATATCAAATTTCTGAAATTGCCAGAACCCTGGTGGACCCATATCAAATTGGCAGAGTGATTGCCAGGCCTTTCGTTGGTAAACCCGGGTCTTTTAAGCGCACCGGAAATCGAAGAGATTATGCTATCCCTCCGCCAGAAGCCACTTTATTGGATAAATTAAAAGAAGCAGGTAGAGAAGTAATTGCAATAGGCAAAGTAGCTGACATTTATGCCCATCAAGGCGTAACCCAAACTATAAAGGCAGATGGCAATATGTCATTGTTTGATAAAACAATAGCTACTATGAAAAATGCTCCGGGAGGTAGTTTAATCTTTACAAATTTTGTTGATTTTGATTCTTCTTATGGTCATCGCAGAGATTTAGTTGGTTATGCAAATGCGCTTGAGGAGTTTGATCAACGCCTCCCCGAATTAGAAGCAATATTACAACCTGATGATATCGTAGTAATTGCTGCTGATCACGGATGCGATCCTACTTTTCCAGGTTCTGATCATACGCGTGAACATATCCCGGTATTAGTTTTTGGCCCTTTGTTAAAATCAAAATTTATTGGCAGGAGGGATAGTTTTACGGATATTGGACAAACCCTCGCGCAACATTTAGGGATAGATCCTTTAATGCGTGGAGTATCTTTTCTATAAAAATGTAGCGTGAGTGCGCGCACATACTCACGCGTTTTTTTTAAATTCGGTTTTTTTCCTCTTCTACCATTGATTTTTTCTTAACCATCCCCACATAAAAATCTTTCGATTCTTTTAAGGAACAGTTTTGGAGCAATTTAGAGGAACAACCATTCTTTCAGTAAGAAGAGGAAATAAAGTTGTTATTGGCGGAGATGGGCAAGTTACCATGGGCAGTACGGTGATGAAAGGAAACGCCCGTAAAGTACGTCGATTATATAAAGATAAAGTTATTGCCGGATTTGCGGGTGGTACCGCAGATGCGTTTACACTTTTTGAACGCTTCGAAAGTAAACTGGAATTACACCAAGGACATTTAGTCCGTGCTGCTGTAGAAATGGCAAAAGATTGGCGTACTGATAAAGTATTAAGGCGCTTGGAAGCACTTTTAACCGTGGCCGATAAACATTCTTCGCTTATTATTACCGGGAATGGGGATGTTATCGAACCCGAAGATAGCTTAATGGCAATAGGTTCCGGAGGGCCTTTCGCACAGGCAGCTGCCCGGGCTTTGATGGAAAATACAAAGCTAAGTGCACTGGAAATTGTAAAAAAATCTTTAACCATTGCTGGCAACATTTGTATCTATACCAACAATAATTTAACCATTGAAGAATTAGATAGTGAGTAATTGAATGACAGATTCTAATATCAAAACCGTAATGACGCCGCGTGAAATTGTTGAAGAACTTGACCGTTTCATTATCGGTCAAGATCAAGCAAAACGAGCCGTGGCAATCGCATTGCGTAACCGTTGGCGCCGCTTACAAATTCATGACGATGCGCTTAGAAGGGAAATAATGCCCAAAAATATTCTGATGATTGGACCCACGGGAGTCGGGAAGACTGAGATTGCCCGTAGGTTGGCCCGGTTAGCAGAAGCTCCTTTTATTAAGGTGGAAGCGACAAAATTTACCGAAGTCGGCTATGTTGGGCGCGACGTTGATTCAATCATTCGTGATTTAGCTGATACTGCAGTAAAAGAAGAGCGTGAGTTAGCTATGCGAAAAGTGCAGCGACAAGCTTCCGATGCAGCTGAGGAAAGAATATTGGATGTTTTGTTGCCGCCCGCTAGGGGTTCGCTTACCCCTTCTGAAAAAGATTCCTCAACGCGTCAAACATTTCGTAAACAATTGCGCGAAGGGATTCTTGATGACAATGAAATCGAAATCGAAGTAGCAAGTAGTCCTGTCGGTGTTGAAATTATGGCTCCTCCCGGGATGGAAGAAATGACAAACCAGCTGCAGGCTATGTTCCAACAGGTAGGATCCGGTCGCACCAAAACCAGAAAGATGCCTATTCGCAAAGCAATGAAAATTTTGGCCGAGGAAGAGGCTTCAAAGCTCATTAATGAAGAAGACATTAAACTGCGGGCAATTGAAAGCGTAGAGCAAAATGGCATTGTCTTCATTGATGAAATAGACAAAATTTGCAAAAGGGCAGAGCATGGGGCCGATGTTTCCCGTGAGGGGGTACAACGCGATCTTCTTCCCCTGGTAGAAGGTACTACTGTTTCAACAAAATATGGCATGATTAAATCCGATCATATTTTGTTTATTGCCTCCGGTGCTTTCCATATGGCTAAGCCCTCTGATTTAATTGCAGAACTTCAAGGGCGTTTACCTATTCGTGTTGAGCTTTCTGCATTAACAGTGGAGGATTTCGTACGTATTTTAACCGAACCCAATGCCTCTTTGACGGAGCAGTACACTGCTCTATTAGCCACCGAAGGGTTGCACTTGAACTTTGATGAGTCAGGCATCCGAAGAATCGCTGAAGTAGCATGGCAGGTTAATGAACGTACAGAAAACATTGGTGCAAGAAGGCTATATACTGTGATGGAGCGCTTATTAGAAACAGTATCTTTTGAAGCAACCGATAAATCTGGAGAATCGGTTTTAGTCAATAGCAATTATGTTAACAAACATCTAGGTAAACTGGTTGAGGATGAAGATTTAGCGCGTTATATCCTTTAATTCGCGCGAAATAGTTCGTCAAGGCTCACATTTAATGTTTTCTCTAGGCAATGCTCAGCTTTTTTTATGTGAACTACCCAAGGATGGGTAGTTGTTGGCCCGCTCGCTTTTAATTCTTTATTGGTGGGTAACCGATAAGGTAATAATTGCATTAATTCATATAAAGTGAGTGTATTTAAATCTCTACTCAAGATGTATTTTCCGGTATCCGTTGCTTTTATTAAACCTAAATCAAATAGTTCGTTTAGCATTTCGCCAATATCAATAGCAAAAGGAAGACTACTTACATTAATTAATTCCTCTAAGGTGACACTTTTTCCTTGTAAATGAGCTTCCCACACCTTATGCAGCCATAAGAGGGTATGAGAAAGCCCATCAATTTTGACACCCTCGCGCCGCTGGTGGTGTACAGACAATGCATAACTAATTTCTGCGCCTAAAAGCGTAATTAGCCATACCCAGTAAACCCAAATGAAAAAGATGGGGATTGTTGCAAAAGCTCCGTAAAGTAATTGATAGGTGTTATAACGACTTAAATAATAAACAAAGGCTTGCTTTGCCCCCTCAAATAAAATCGTTGCTACTAACGCGCCATATAGACCGTGAATTAAATGAACACGGCAGTTAGGAACAATTACATAAAGAAAAGTAAATCCTACAAATGACAAAAGGATGGGTATATAGCTTAATAAAAGAGGTGTATCTACGCCTTTTATGAAAGGAATGGAAAATACATAGGAACTGGCAGCAAGACTTAAACCTAAAAAAAATGGCGCAAGTGAAAGGATAGCCCAATACAATAAGAAGGCAGAAACGCCTTTGCGGGGATTGCTCACTCGCCAGATTTTATTCATGGAGCGCTCAATGGTATACATTACCAATAATGCGGTAATGAATAAAAATATTATTCCCAATGCGGATAATTTAGAGACTTGGGTTGAAAAAGACTGTAGATAGTTTTGCACTATCTTGCCACTGGCAGGAATAAAATTAGCAAAGATAAAATCTTGTACAGGGCCTATCAAATCATGAAAAACAGGGAAAGAAGACAAAATGGCCAATCCCACGGACATGAGCGGAACAATAGCCAACAAGGTTGTAAACGCGAGAGCTGAAGCTCTATAAGTACAATCGTCCTCAATAAAATGGTCAATAACAAAGCAGATAAAGCGTACACACTCTTGGTATTTCGTGGTTAATTTTTGTTTTATGAACATGGTTTTTCCCTGAGTTTAACTTTACTATACGCAAGATACTTTAAAATGCCAGGTTGCACGATTCGATTTTTGTATCTCATGGAAAAACGGAATATATCCAACCTGTTCTGTTAGGAACTTTGTTTTTCCGAGCACAAAAAGTGACCGAGCGAAACAATACTTTGGAATATCTTGCATATAATTTTTTTAAACTTTACTGCAAACATTTGATATTTTCTTCATTCTTAGGAGTACTTGTGCCAAAACCTTATGTATTAGTTTTATATTACTCTCGTACCGGTTCTATTGCTAATCTTGCTCAATATATTGCGCGAGGGGTGAATGCAGTAAGTGGTATTGAAGCACGCGTACGTACAGTTCCTACAGTGTCTCCTACTTGCGAAGCCACAGAAAACAGTATACCCGATTCCGGGGCGCCTTTTGCAACGTTGGAGGATTTAAAAAACTGCGCCGCACTTGCTTTGGGCAGCCCCACCCGGTTCGGTAATATGGCTTCTCCGCTAAAGTATTTTTTAGATACGACTTCTTCGGTGTGGCTGTCAGGACATTTAGTAAATAAGCCTGCCGGGGTTTTTACTTCTTCTGCTTCTTTACATGGTGGTCAAGAGACTACACTTATTAGTATGATGTTGCCACTTTTGCATCATGGAATGGTTTTAGTAGGATTGCCTTATACAGAGAATGAATTGAACACTACTCAAACTGGAGGCACCCCGTATGGTATTTCTCATGTTTCGGGTATCAATAATGATCTTCCCATAAGTAAAGATGAAATAACATTAGCCAAACGATTTGGTGAGCGTTTAGCCAACGCAGCCATTCATTTATTACCAATGCAAATGTAAGTTGGCGCAAGCCCACATTCATTTAGCGACAGAGAGCGAACTATGAAAGTAATTAGTTTTAATGCTAACGGTATACGATCTGCTGCTCGTAAAGGTTTTTACGAGTGGCTTAGTCAACAAAATGCTGATTTTGTATGTATTCAAGAAACTAAAGCGCAGATTGATCAGTTACAAGCAAGCCCCTTATTTTTTCCCGTGAATTATTTTTGTGAATACTACGATGCGTTAAAAAAAGGGTATAGTGGGGTTGCCATTTATGCCCGGAATAGGCCTACAAAAATTCTTAAAGGATTAGGCTTTGAATACTGTGATCAAGAAGGGCGTTATTTACAGTTTGATTATAATAATTTAAGTATTATCTCTTTATATATGCCTTCTGGCACAAGCGGCGAAGGTAGACAGGCGGTAAAATATGATTTTTTGTCGCGTTTTGCTAATCATTTACAAGAATTAAAAGCGCAAGGAAGAGAGCTGATTATTTGCGGTGATTATAATATCGCTCATAAGAAAGTGGATTTAAAAAATTGGCGAGGGAATCAGAAAAACTCCGGTTTTCTACCCGAAGAAAGAGCTTGGATGGATGAGTTATTTGGTCCTTTGGGTTTTGTCGATGCTTTTCGTATAAAAAATCAAGAAGAAGAGCAGTATACTTGGTGGTCAAATAGAGGCAGGGCATGGGAAAAAAATGTGGGATGGAGGATAGATTATCAAGTAGTTACCCCTGGATTACGCGATGCTATTAAAGAGGTTGGCATCTACAAGGAAAATCGGTTTTCGGATCACGCGCCTTTATTAATTGAGTATCATGGTGAATGGTGTGCTTAAAATAGCAACTTGGAATGTTAATTCCATAAAGATTAGATTAGAGCAAGTACTAGAATGGTTAGAGCATTCGCAAACGGACATTCTAGCTGTACAAGAAACTAAAATGATTGATGAGCAATTTCCTGCGCAAATTTTTATCGAAAGGGGCTATCATATTGTTTTTAGCGGTCAAAAATCTTATAACGGGGTCGCTATTATTAGTAAGTTTCCCCTGTCCAACGTCGTTAAAGATATAGCAGATTTTGAAGATCCGCAAAGAAGAGTCCTTGCTGCCACGACGGGAGATATTCGTCTTATTAATTTATATGTGCCGAATGGCAGTGCAGTAGGATCGGATAAGTACGCTTATAAGCTTAAGTGGTTAGAGAAAGTTATTGCGTACATTAAAGAAGAATTAAGTAAAAATTCTAAGTTAGCGGTAGTGGGTGATTTTAACATTGCTCCTGAAGATAGGGATGTACATGATCCAGGCGTTTGGGTAGGGAATGTTATGGTAAGCGCTGAAGAACGTAAGGCATTTAGTTCGCTTTTAGATTTAGGGTTAAAAGATAGTTTTAGAAGTTTTTGTCAAGACTCCATTTTTAGCTGGTGGGATTACCGTCAAGGTTGTTTTCGTCGCAATATGGGATTAAGGATTGATCATATATTATTAAGTGAAGTATTAACTAATCAATGCACCCATTGTGAGATTGATATAGCCCCAAGACGGGCTAAAAGACCGTCGGATCATGCACCCGTGATAGCTACGTTTTAAAATGGTCAGAAACTAAATTCTATTGCTTTATACAATAAGATCTGCTATCGTTGCCCGTCTTTTATTAAGAGCATGGTGCTTGGCAGAGACTAAGTGGCGATGTTCGCTATTTTTAAAGAGAGTGGTATTTATGAAATCTTCGATTCATCCTGAGTATAAAATAGTTAAAGTTACTTGTAGTTGTGGCAACATTTTTGAAACCCGTTCCACTTTAGGTGACAAACTCAATATAGAAGTTTGCGATAAATGTCATCCTTTTTATACCGGTAAGCAAAAATTAGTCGATACCGGAGGCCGAGTACAAAAATTCCGTGATCGTTATAAAACGCGCACTGATAAGTAAAACTTCTTATCTGACCTGAGCCATGCGACGGATCTCCGGAATGTTACGCATACTCACTCAGAGAAAACCAGGGGCGCAGCAGTATGCGCCTTCTTTATCCAGCATATCTATTCATACTTTGTTTTTTTCTATATGATTTTTCCCTAAACATTAAGAGAGAGTAAACACTTTGAAGAAAAATGTTTTAAAAGAGCGTGCATTAAATTATCACGAATTTCCCACCCCAGGGAAATTGGGTATGCATGTTACTAAACCAACCAACTCTCAAGATGACTTATCTCTTGCTTATACGCCCGGTGTTGCTGAGCCGGTGCTAGCCATTGCAGAAAATCCGGAAAACGCCTATCGGTTTACCTCTAAAGGGAATCTAATTGCTGTTATTACTAATGGAACTGCCGTGTTAGGAATCGGTGATGTAGGTCCTTTGGCAAGCAAGCCGGTTATGGAAGGAAAAGCCGTCCTGTTTAAACGCTTTGCAGACATAGATGTATTTGATATTGAAATTGATGCGAATGACCCCCAGGAATTCATTAAAACGGTAAAAAATATCTCTCCTACTTTTGGTGGGATTAATCTTGAAGATATTAAAGCACCCGAATGTTTTGACATTGAAAGCGCTTTGATAGAAGAGTTAAATATTCCTGTGTTTCATGATGATCAACATGGAACTGCCATTGTAGTGGCCGCAGGACTCTTGAATGCTTTAGAGATTCAGGGCAAAAAATTAAAAGATGCCCGTATTGTATGTATTGGTGCAGGTGCTGCCGGTATTGCTTCTATGCGTTTATTATTAGCTTTAGGCGCAAAAAAAGATAATATGTTTCTATTAGATAGTAAAGGCGTTATCCATAGCGGACGTGATGATTTGAATGATCACAAAGCCTTGTTTGCGCATGAAACAGCAAAACGATCGCTTTCTGATGCTTTAGAAGATGCTGATGTATTTATAGGAGTCGCTCGTTCAGATTTATTGAGTGTAGATTTACTAAAATTAATGGCTCCAAAGCCGGTTATTTTTGCACTATCAAACCCTGATCCGGAAATTCGTCCCGAAGTTGCTTTGGCTGCTTGTGAAGATTTAATTATTGCTACAGGCCGAAGTGACTATCCAAACCAAGTAAATAATGTATTATGTTTTCCATATATTTTTAGAGGCGCGCTGGATGTGAGAGCTACTTGTATTAATCAAGCTATGCATATTGCAGCTGTCGAAGCAATTCGGCAACTGGCTCATGAACCGGTTCCTCAAGAAGTGAAAGATAATTACCCTGGCGTTACTGATTGGACTTTCGGTCCTCAGTATATTATTCCTAAACCAATTGACCCCCGGTTAAAAGAAAGAGTCACTAATGCCGTGGCTCAAGCCGCTGTTGCGACGGGTGTTAATAGAATAGGAAATTTATAGAATTTCTATAAATACTATTGCTTAACTTGATGTTAAGGAGACTGATTTTGTCTACTAGAACGAATAGAAACTATCAAATTTTAGCGTGGTTTATTTGTGCTCTTGGTGCTGTATATTATTCTTATGAATATTTTTTGCGCATTTCTCCAAGCGTCATGGAGCCAGCTTTACGTCAACACTTCAATTTAACCGCGACAGGGTTTGGATTACTCTCAGCCTTTTATTACTACGCTTATGTTCCCATGCAGTTGCCTGTTGGGGTTTTGATGGATCGTTTTGGTCCAAGACGCTTAATAACCATCGCGTGTATGATTTGCGTAGTGGGTACCTTCTTATTTACTAATACCAATAGTTTTTCCATTGCAGCTACTGGTCGGTTTCTCGTTGGCTTGGGCTCTGCCTTTGCCTTTGTGGGCGTGCTTAAACTGGCTACAATTTGGTTGCCGGAGAATAAATTAGCAATGGTAGCAGGTATTGCCACTGCTTTAGGAACGATTGGCGCTATGATTGGCGATAATCTTTTAGGGGATATGGTCGCTAATCTAAGCTGGCAACAAACAAATAACTACACTGCATTTTTCGGTATTGGTTTGGTTTTTGTATTATGGTTTGGTATTCGTGATCATAAGCGCGGCCAACAGACAGGTGGAACGATTACCAGTTTCCGCCGTAATATGATTGATTTGGGAATTATTATCCGTAATAAGCAAATTTGGATTAATGGCTTGTACGGTTGCCTGGTATATTTACCTACCACGGTTTTTGCAGAGCTCTGGGGTATTCCTTACTTGAGGGATGCGCATGGTCTTTCACATGCAGGGGCTGACTTTGCTAACTCTCTTTTATTTTTAGGGTTTACTATTGGTGCCCCGAGCATGGGTTTTATTTCTGATAAAATTAGACGTCGCAAATTGCCAATGGTAGTTGGTGCGGTCGGTGCAGCGATAATAATGTTAATTATTCTTTATACCCCCAATTTAGATCAGACTATTTTAAATGGCCTCATGTTTGTTTTGGGATTATTGTATAGCGCGCAAGCTATTGTGTTTGCAGTAGGGCGTGAATTAAGTCCAAAAGAAGCAGCAGGCACAGCCATTGCCATGACCAATATGATTGTAATGATTGGGGCTATGTTCTTGCAGCCTTTAGTAGGAAAATTACTGGACTGGAGTCTGCTGCACCGAACTAACTTGTCAACAGTTCCGGTCAATCAGGCCCATTTATACAACGCGCAAGATTTTAAATTTGCTTTGTCTATTATTCCAATTGGTATAATAATTGCTGCAATATTGACCTTCTTTTTAAGAGAAACACATGCCCACGCTGACGCCAACCCTCGAAGTTAGTCAAAGTAATCGCAAATATTTTTATTTTGGGTGCCTAGTTTGTGCAATAGGTGCTCTTTTTTATTGTTATGAATTTATTTTGCGAATTATTCCCGGTGCTTTGCAAGCTGAAATTAGTGAAGAATTCGGGCACATATCGGCAACAACTTTTGGGCAGCTCTCTGCATTTTATTATTTTGCATACTCCCCTATGCAGTTGCCCGTCGGTTTATTAATGGATAGATATGGACCCAGGCGATTACTTTCTTTCGCTTGCTTATGCTGTACCATCGGTTCTTTTATGTTTTCCTATTCTTCCTCTATGGCAATTGCCGCAAGTGGTCGATTCTTAGTTGGTTTTGGTTCCTCCTTTGCCTTTGTAGGTGTATTGTCCTTAGCGATGCATTGGTTACCCAAAAAATATTTTTCCTTGGTAGCCGGTCTTATTACCACCTTAGGGATGTTAGGATTAGTTTATGGAGAGGTAAAGATCACCGAAATGGCGGTTTCAATGGGATTACAGTACGTTCTTACAGCGATGGTAATCGCCGGAGGCATCCTCACCCTGATCATTTTTCTTATTGTAAGAGACGGCCCTGGCGGTCATTTTTCTAAAACTCAACCCTTGCCTGAGTTTTTCAAAAATGTTTGGCATGTGTTAACTTCCCCTCAAGTATGGATTATAGGGTTTGTGGGGGCCTGTTTATATACCTCTTTATCAGTTTTTGGGGAGTTGTGGGGTAAAACCTATTTAGAACAAGCACATCATCTAACTAAAGTAGAAGCTGCGCGCACTATTTCGGCTATGTTTTTAGGGTGGGCTGTGGGAGCTCCTATTTCGGGCTACTTATCGGATCATAGTGGTCGCCGTGTGCTATTTTTAGTTCTCGGTGCCATACTCTCACTAATTTGTATTAGCTTGGTCTTGTATTTCCCGGGTTTAAACTATATCACCTTAAATATTTTACTATTTTTATACGGTGTATTTAGCGCTACCGAAATCATTGTGTTTGTTATGGCTAAGGAAAATAGCGGGGCACAATTATCAGGAACAGTATTTGCTGCGACCAATATGATTGTAACTTTGGGCGGCGTAATATTTCAGCCGCTTGTTGGTAAATTGCTAGATACTCTGGGTGACAGTGCTGTTATTAACGGTGAGCATATTTATACTGTTGTGGACTACCAGTTGGCCCTTTCCATATTACCCTTATCTTTAATCATGGTAACGATAGTTGCATTCTTCTTAAAAGACCGGAGTACTGCAATTAGCTAGCAAAGATAGCAATAAGTTCACTTACTGATTTTCGCATACTGGGTTTACAGCTGATATGGCGTTGCACGGGGAAACTCAGTATTTTCCCTTCTTTATAATAATGACGTGTAAACTCCGTATCATGATTTGAAATAACCACAGTGATTCCACGCGAAGCGCAATCCTTTGCTAATTCAGCAAGCATAATTTGCTCTTGCTCACCAAATTGCTTATCCGTATACGCAGTAAAATTAGAAGTTTGTTGTAGCGGAACATAAGGCGGATCGCAGTAAATTAAGTCCCCTTTTTTAGCTTTGGCAAAGGTTATACGAAAGTCAGCATGTTTTAATTCGGTATTCTGGCTTTTTTCATAGAAAATCTCCAGCGCATTTCGAGGGAAGACAGGAGCTTTATAGCGTCCGAAGGGAACATTGTATTTCCCAGAACTATTATAACGACAAAGGCCATTGTATCCGTGTCGGTTAAGATATAAAAACAAAGCGGCTCTTTTGCGTAACTCGACACATACATTAAATTCCTCGCGTAACAAATAGTATTGTTCCTTATTGTTATTTTTAAGAGTAAAAAATTGTTCACAATAATTTATAAACGCTTGTCCTTCCGTTTTAATGAAACTAAATAAATTAATTACATCTGCGTTTTCTTCCGCGAGCACGTTATTTTCAAAATGGGTATTGAGAAAAACAGCAGCCGAACCTGCGAAAGGTTCAATATAGCGATGCGCTTTGGGAAATGATGACAATATGATCTCTAAAGAGGCGTATTTACTTCCTGCCCATTTCAAAAAAGGTCGAATTTTCAAAATAACTCCAATGCATCATAAAAAACGTCCCAAAATTAACAGTTAGAAGAGAAGAAGTATACTGTTTTCTAAGCTAACAAAAAATCACATGCAATAGATACCTCGTGAAATGATGCCTTGACGCTTATACCTCGAGCTCGTATGATTCAAGCATACTTTGTGTGGATTTTAATGTGACTAGTAGAAATTTAATAACTTCAACCTTTGATAAAAATTGGATTCTTCAGGGTTGGCAGAAAATTAGTTCACAGGAAAAAGAACACATTAATAGCCGGATGTATGAGATTTTTAAAGACGGTCTCCCATTTGAACTAAAGCAAGGAAAATTACTTTATATATATACTTTTTCTTTCCTGGCCCAATTAGAAATTCTTGCATTGCAAATACCTTTAACGTTTAAAGAAAAATTACCTACCGCGCAGTTACGCAAAACGATGCATTTACAATTAGTGGATGAAATTTTTCACGTACTGGTTTTTAAAAAGATTGTGAAGCTGCTTTGCCTGCCAGACGCTACCCCTCCAGCTTATGATGAAAATTTAGAGTCATTATGCAATTTTATACGCATGCAAGAATGCCCAAAGATGGGGGTCGTTTTATTTAATTTAATTGGTAAAGGCTGGTTGGAACAAATATTTTATAGCTTAACGAAGTCCAATATCGCTCCTAAGGTTTTTTCTGAAATATTTAAAGATGAGCAGCGTCATTTTAATCAAGTAGAAATGTATAAGGAAATCGGTATTCCACCAGAAGAGCTTATTATTTCAAAATTAGCCTATCTAGAGGAAAAGTTTTTACCTAAGATGCTTTTCCAATATCGCTATTCTTTCTCTTTTGCGACATTAATAGGTTTGCCCGGTATCGTTGATTTTTTAGAGTCTTTAAATAAAAGACATACCGAACAGTTAAGCAAGATTAACTTAAAACCCAGTGAAAAATGGCTCTATTTTATGAAGTTTTCCCAAGACAACCTTCCTAAAAAAATTCGCAAAATGATACATTCTTTTTAGATATATTAAGAAAGAGTTACCCTAAAGTAAAAGAAAGACTTAATAAGATCACTGCTATAAGCCCTATCAAGGCCAGACTAAAGTTTCCGCCCGGAACAAGGATGAATGAATTCTCTAATTTTCGTCCTCGCCACGCCATAAGCGCAGGGAGAAGTAAAAGCAGAATGACACAACATATTCCAGCATAGCCGAGCGCTTTTAAATAAATCCCTGGATTCGCCAAAACAATCGCTAAAGGAGGAAGAAAAGTTAATGCTAAGACACTTTTTCCCTGAAACCCACTCTTATTCAGCTTTAGGCCATCCGCTAAAAAGTCAAATAGGCCTAAAGAAACGCCTAAAAATGCGGTGACCATACATATGGAGGTGAAAAATCCAAAGAAACCGGTTATGACCTGGCTATGTACTGTCTCACTTAAGGCCAAAGTTAAGCCGCTGGTAGTGTGCTCACTTTCCATTAAACTCAATAAACCATTAGCACCGTCTTTATCAATGACTCCCATAATCACTGCATCCCAAGCGATATAACAGACTAAAGGGATTAAAGAACCAAAAAGGATTACTTTTCGTAAGCTAGTAATATCGTCTTTAAAATATTCTCTAAGACTGGGAACAATCGAGGCAAACCCAAAAGACGTGACCAAGATCATTAGACAACCAGATATTGCTGCAAGAGAACCGCCTTTCCATGATTCAACGTTAACATGGGGCGAAATTATTAAAACCAATAATAAATAAACCCCTAACTTGCCGAACATTAGTCCTCGATTCAAATAGTCTACCGCGCGAATACCGGCATAAATCACTAAACTAAATAAAAAAGTAAACAAGAGTGCGGTTAAACCCGCAGGTAAGTTAATATTCACTTTTTGCAATAAAGAATTTAAAACATCGCTACCACCAGAGATGTAAGCGGCTAATAAGGTATAAAGAAGGAAAAGATAAGTTATCCATGTAATAACTTGGCCAGGTATACCGAGGGTTTCTTTAGCCATAGAAACCATATTGCTACCGGCAGGAAGACGTAAATTAACTTCTAAAATAAGCAATGCCCCTATGGTCATTATTAACCAACAACCAATAAGGAAAAAAATAGAATTGGTCATGCCTAATGCGGCTGTTGAAACGGGTAAAGCGAGCATTCCGCCACCAATAGAGGTTCCAACAATGAGTAATGTCGCACCGATTATTTTGGAATTAGCCAAAATGCCCTCATCACCAAGTGTTTAAAATAAAAACAATATGATATTTAAGTGAGCATGAATTGTCAATATAGTTGGCGCCTCAAGGCGCAACCTACACACTTATAACCATTAAAAACAAAGAGGCAAGAATTACCAATAGTTGAAAAAATCTTCCTCCAGGAACAACATATTCTGCCTTGAATCTATGCCTGCCGAAGAAAGACATAGCAGCAGGCAATAACAATAATAAAATTACACAGAAAAAACCAGCATAATTAAGCGCATAAATATAGGCTCCAGGATAATAAACAACAATTAATACAGGGGGTAAAAATGTTAGCAGAAACAAGGTGAGGCCTTGTTTTCCGCGCTGTTCCATTTTCAATCCATCGGCTAGAAAGCTAATAAGACACAAAGAAACTCCTAAAAATGCGGTAAGCATGCAGATAGAAGTAAAAAAGTTAAACATGGAGCTAATAAAAGTATTATTTACTCGCTGAGAAAGCATATTTGCGAGTGAACTGGTGGCGTGCTCATTGCTCATTAAACTAATTAATCCATTAGAGCCCTCGCTAGGTAAACTTCCAATAATAACCGCATCCCAGGCTAAGTAACACAAAAGTGGTATCAATGACCCGATTAAAACAACTTGGCGTAATACTCGAATGTTGTCATTAAAATAGACGCGAAGATTGGGAACAATAATGGCGAAACCAAAAGAGGTAATTAAGATCATTACGGTGCTGGTTATATTGCGATAGTCGCCGTTAGTAAAATGCTCTACTTTAATAAAAGGAGCAATGAGAATAATCAGTAGGAGGTATACGCCTAATTTTGCTCCCATTAGAGCTCTATTCAATAAATCGACTGAGCGTATCCCACGGTATACTACGCCTCCGAATAATAAAGTGAAAACGATGATGGATACCCATTCATGCGGATGTAAGTGAATATGCTTTAAAAGTCCGCCCATTACATCTGCGCCTCCCGAAATATATGCAGAAAGCAGACTGTAGAGCAGGAATAAATAACTAAGCCAGGCAATTAATAAACCGGGCTTTCCTAGAGTGGCAGCGGCCATAGAGACCATATTGTTACCTGGGGGCAAATAGAGGTTCACTTCCAGAATGAAAAGAGCGCCCAGGGTCATTATGAACCAACAAAGCAGTAAGAAAAGGGAAGACTCCCAAAAGCCTGTGGCTGCATTGGCTACCGGCAAAGCAAGCATCCCCCCGCCAATGGATGTGCCCACAATTAGAAGTATGCCCCCAATGAAACGAGAACGCATGAATACACCTGTTATGAATGACAATGCATCATAACAAATGTATTCTTTAGCAACAAACTTTGCATTGGGGATGCATATTACGCGAAGGGAGAAAACGCTTCTTCCATTTTGTGGAGGATTGCAACACCGCTTCCCATCGAGAGTGCTCCTATAAGAAGGAGAAAAATCCCTAACGTTAGGCTGGCGGGTAATGCCCCTGCAACAGCAACCGCCCCAACGCTCATGGCACTTAAACCCGCGGTTAATAAAAAGCTACCGCTCACATAGGCAGTTAAGGATTTGCTTTGTTCAAAAAAATTACAATTTGTTTCATCTAAGGACGTTGGCTTTTTCATTCTATAGAAGGTGTACATAATTATTACCGTTTAATTATTATTTGAGTTTAGAACGCTCACCTGTCATTCGTGAATGACTACATAATTAATAATTAAACGGTTGATGTAAAATTTTTCTTTTTGTTAACAATAATTGCAAATTGTTAGCAAATTTATTTCATGCTCATAATGGGCGCTTTTTGTGGAATGTTATTACAAGACAATAACCATTGGATTTCAATGCGTCGATTATATGCACTTCCACGGATTAATTTATTATCTCCCACCGCATATTTATCTTCATAACCTTCAGCACTCATGCGTTGTGCTGGAATATTATTAGCCCATAAGAAAGTAAGCATAGCCTCTGCTCTCGCTTGTGTGAGCATCCTTTTATGATATCTTGAACCCACATTATCGGTAAAAGCAGCCACATAAATGGGGCAAGCACATTTATAGGATTTTAAGAGCCTGACTATATTGAGAAAGCTGGGATAGCATATATCATTAATCTTGGGAGTACCGAATTCAAAAATTTTATCAGTTGGCACAATTAAGGTCATTGTATCTCCATACTGTACTACTTGAATATCTTGTTGTTTTAACTCCTTGATGATATTTGCTCGTGAAGTTTGATTAATCGCTATGGCAGCGCCTGTTAAACCTCCTAGTGCCGCTCCAGCTGCTGCTGCACCAGCTCCCCCGGCAATACCTCCAATCATGCCTCCCACAGCCGCACCGTATACGAAACCGAAAGTAGTTTGTCGCAAACGTTTTTGATCAGGTTGAAAATTATTAAAAGGGGGTTGAAAGCAACTGGTTAAAAAAATACAAAGTACAATCAGTCCTAGTATCCTTTGTGTGAGGGGTTTGAAAGACATTTTTACTCCTGTAACCCAATCAATTTTTCAATTATAAAGATCCTTAGTCATTTCGCAATGAAAACAGCAGTTTAATGAATTGATTTGTAAAAACTCCCTTGTTATCCTCAATTAATTAAATAAAAGGAATTTAAGCCTTGAGTAAGCCGAAGTTAAATGCTTCACAATCTACTTTTTCGCTTTCCTTAGCAGCTCTTGGTGTTGTATACGGTGATATTGGTACAAGCCCTTTATATGCTATTCGTGAATCTATTGGTCCTTTACCCATTAATATGACAGATGTGTTAGGCGTTTTATCGCTTATTTTTTGGTCCTTAGTCATCATTATCTCCGTAAAATACTTAATAGTACTTTTTAAAGCCGATAATGATGGCGAAGGGGGAATTCTGGCCTTATTGGCACTCTTAACCCGTATCAAAGAAAAAAATCCTGAAATCTTTTTCGTCTTAGGCATCTTCGGAGCAGGATTGTTATTAGGCGATGGTATGCTTACGCCTGCGATTTCGGTAATTAGTGCTATAGAAGGTTTGAACGTTATTTTACCTTCACTCTCCGATTGGGTGTTACCTCTTACCATAGGGATTTTAGTTGCTCTATTTTCCGTCCAGTCTTTTGGGACAGAAAAAATTGGCTTTATATTTGGTCCCATTATTTTTATTTGGTTTTTAACAATAGGGATATTAGGGTTAGTTCAAATTTTAGAAACTCCCGTTGTTTTAAAAGCTGTCAATCCAATATATGCCGTTAATTTTTTTCTCACAAATGGTTGGAGCGGATACCTTTTATTAGGGGGTGTGTTCCTTGTGGTGACTGGCGGGGAAGCTTTATACGCTGATTTAGGACATTTTGGAAAACTTCCGATTCGTTTAAGTTGGTTTTTCATAGCCTTGCCGGCTTTACTAGCTAATTACTTTGGTCAAGGTGCGTTTTTAATTACCCACCCCCAAGCAATAGTGAATCCCTTTTACATGCTGGCGCCCGGGTGGTTTTCTTTCCCCTTATTAATTCTGGCTACTATGGCTACTATAATTGCTTCGCAAGCAGTTATTTCAGCGACTTTTTCATTAACCAAGCAAGCAGTGTTGCTTGGTTTGTATCCTCATCTACCTATTATCCAAACCTCCAAAACAAAGCCGGGCCAAATTTTTATTCCGCAAATAAACTTGCTCCTGGCTCTTGGCACTGTTTTGTTAGTTTTAACTTTTCGTAATTCAAATGCTTTGACCCATGCTTATGGCATAGCTGTTAACCTGGATATGTTACTAACAACTATATTGACTTCTTATTTAGCGTTAACCAAATGGCGATGGAATAAGTTTGCGCTTATCCTTTTGTTTTCATTTTTCGGGATAGTGGATATTGCATATTTGGGAGCAAATGCACATAAATTGACTACTGGAGGTTGGGTTCCAATTGTGTTTGCCATGATTTGTGCATTTATTATGTATACATGGAATAAAGGGCGACAAGCCTTGCAAAAAAATTACTATTTACAGAAAGATGAGTTTTCTAAAATATTGAAACAATTGGATTATAAGAGTTTAAATCGTTTACCAAGTGCAACAGCTATTTTTATAACGGATATCTATGATAAGAGCGGGGGTAGTTTTTTACACTTTTTGAAATTAAACCGCACCATGCCGGATCATGTGTTAATCGTGAATTATACCGTTGAAAATATTCCTTATGTTTCACTAGACAACCGTTTTGAAATTAAGTGTTTAAAACCTAATATTTGTGAACTCACTTTACATTATGGCTTTATGGACACTGTTTCTGTACCAAAAGCGTTAGCAGCGGCAGAAGACAGAAACCTTTTGCCATTTAAAGTGAATACAGAAAATGCTACTTATCTAATTGAAATACCTAACGTAGTAGCTTCTAGAAAGAAAAGAACGCTATGGTTTTTTTGGCAGGAAAAGCTATTCGCATTTCTAGTGCGTAATTATTCCACTAATTTAAATATAGAGTTTTACCAAGTGCCCTTTAACCGAACAATTGCTATAGGGACCTATTATATTATTTAGTGGGTTCTTGCGGCTTAACTATTTGAATATTAATTCCTTTAATAGTAGGGCTCTTTAATGCTTCGCGTAAATAATCAATCAATGACACATCAATCGTTTTGCTAAAATTACTCGAGGCTTGACGGAATACTAAAACGCCATTAATCCAAAATGCAAAACCCATATGAGAAACATTTAAATTAGTGCCAATCTTATCTCGTAGTTGCCAATTTGGTCTTACTATCTCAATAATCGCGCCGTTGGGAATTTGTTTAAACAAAGCATTGTTAGCCTTTTCTTTGCTGTCGAAAAGCTTATTTAAGGGTAAATAAGGGATGTGAGATATTTGATTACTTAGCTTACTCCCTTTGTATTTTAATTCTGCCCATTTCAATTTTTGTAAATTGGGATCATTCTTTAATAAACGCACATTATCTATAGGTAAGTGTTGATACCAATTAGGTTTTTCAATAAGTGCAGTGGCTATCTCTGCTACAGGTTTCTTATCTAAAGTTATGTCATTCGTAATATCTTCTAGATATCCAAAGTGTTGATTATTTAAGTTCCAGTCGATAGAGGTAAAATGATTCCTGCTAGTATAAGAAACTACCCCATCTTGGTAGCGGATCTTGCGTATGTAGCTTTTAAAAGAAGAAAGATCTTTTGCTAATGCTAACGCTAAAACGGTGTCTACATAAGTCTCACAATCGAAACTGTCGACTCTATATAAAGGAAATTGATCAAAATCACCGTTGGTTCCCTCTCCTAAAGCGCCTAATAAATAGGGTTTATTTAAAAATTGTTCGCTGATAAATTCAAGGCGGCGATTCATAGGAAGCGGTGACTTATTCTCAAGCATACGATAAAGTGGAATAATCGTCTTGTCCGCCTCTTGCTCCATATTTTTACTGGCAAAAACAGAGAAATTGAGGGAGATAAGAAAAAGGGCGATAAAAGCAAAGTTAAATAGGAATTTTTTCATATTTTTTGCGCAGTAAAAAATCGATATGATAACTTATCAGACTATTAGAGAGCAACCATGTTAAATGTTATCTGGCTAGGAATGCTATTTATTTCAGTATTCGTTGGCTTAATTACGGGAAAGATTGATGCCGTAGTGCTGGCTGTTACCTCCTCGGCTAAACTGGGTTTTGAGGTTGCTCTCGGACTCACCGGGATGATGACCTTATGGCTTGGAATTATGAATATCGCTTCTGAAGCAGGATTAATTACTGTTTTTGCGAAAGCGCTTCGACCTCTCTTGCGTTGGTTATTTCCCGAAGTTCCGGTTGAACATCCTGCCATGGGGGCAATGGTTATGAATTTGGCTGCAAATATGCTGGGATTATCCAATGCTGCCACACCGTTTGGGCTTCAAGCCATGAAAGAGTTGCAGCGTTTAAATACACATGTGCATACAGCCAGTAATGCTATGTGTACTTTTTTGGCAATTAACACCTCCAGCGTTCAACTCATTCCTGCCACTGCTATTGCTTATTTGGCGGCAAACAGGAGTACCGATCCGAGTAGTATAATTTTTAGCTCCATTATAGCCACGTCTTTTTCTACTTTGGTAGCGATTATTGCCGTAAAACAATTAGCAAAATTGCCTGTTTTTCGTATAAAACCAGCGGATAATTTATGAATATTTTTGCCCATTATTTTTCAAACGGCGTTTTCTTGCTATTTATTTTAGGGATTCCTTTGTATGCAGCTATAAAAAATGTAAATGTATTTGATGCTTTTATTGGAGGGGCAAAGCAAGGATTTGAAACTAGCGTTAGTATCATTCCTTACTTAATCGCTATGCTTGTAGGAATTGGCATGCTACGAGCATCCGGGTTCTTTGAGCTTCTCTATTCCTTTTTGGCACCTGTATTAAAATTTATTGGAATGCCTGAGGAACTGCTTCCTTTGGCATTAATAAGACCTTTTTCCGGTAGTGCTTCAAATGCGGTAATGGCAGACATTATCCATCAACATGGCGGGGATGCTTTTATTTCAAAAACTGCTGCGACTATGATGGGAAGTACTGAAACTACATTCTATGTTATTGCTGTTTATTTTGGTGCTGTAAGCATACAAAGAACACGTTATGCGATTCCTGCGGGGTTACTTGCAGACATTGCTGGTATTATTGCTAGTGTTATTGTCTGCCGTTATCTCTTTTTATGAGGTTACAACTGCTTTTTTGCCAGTGGCTAAGTTCGCTTCTTCATAAAGTTTCATTTGCGCTAGTAAATCGGCTGCTTTCGCTTTGAATGTTGCAACTTCTCTACCAGCAACCGGCGCTGCCCGCGGTAGCTCCACTGTTGCCGGATTTCTGGGGGTGTGATTCACGTGAAATTCATAATGACAATGAGGGCCTGAAGCTAAACCGGATTGTCCTACATAACCAATAATCTCTCCACGTTTAACTTTATCGCCTTTAGATAGTCCTTTCTGAAAACGCAACATGTGACCATAAACTGAAGTAAAGGTTTTATGGTGGCTTATGCGTATTACATTTCCATAGCCATTATCTCTACCAATAAATTCAATGTGCCCGTCCCCGGTAGCACGTATGGGAGTGCCTAAAGAAGCAGCAAGATCGATGCCTTTGTGTGGGCGGCGATAATGCAAGATAGGGTGCATGCGAGATTTGCTAAATGTAGAACTAATATGACTAAATTTTACTGGATAACGTGAAAAGGCTTTTTTAAGGCTTACTCCTTTTTCATTAAAGTAATCGTAATCGCCGTCAGCATTTAGGTGCCGTATTGCCCTATGGGTTTCATCGCGGGTAGTGTAAGTTACAGCAAGAATTTCTCCGGTATTCACCAGGTTATTTTCTATATAATAGGCTTTATATACGATAGTAAATCGGTCACCTGCTCTCACTTCCCGAGCGAAGTCAATTTCCCAATTGAAAATTTCTGTCATTTGTTGGACAAGCTTATAAGGAATACCCGCTCGCTTCGCAGTAGTGTATAAAGAACCGCGTACTGTTGCAGTAATATAATTATTTTGGCTCTCCATTTTTCGCGTATTGACTTGGTTCCGATAAGTCTTACCTTCTTTGTATATAACCAAATCTTGGGTAGGTGAAAGAGGAAAGATTAATTTTTCGAGATCGTCGTCGTTAACAAGAACATGTAACTCTTGATTGGGTTTAATGTGGGTTAATGCTTTCGCATGGGGATTTTTGTTTAAAATAGTTTGTAGCGTCTGACTTTTAATTCCTAAGCGTTTAAAAATACTAGATAAAGTATCACCGGGCTGGGTAGTAATGATTTCCCATTCTTTTTCCGCTTTTTCAGGTGCTTCATCTATATCCTCTTCCTCAATTTTTGGAAGAGATAAAGTTGCTTTAATAACTTCCTCTTCTTTTTTATGACGAAGTGTTTTTATCAATAAAACAGGCAAAGAAAAAGCGATTAACAAAGCAACCAGTGCTATTAATTTCGAAGGTTTTGCAGATTTTTTCACCGGGGCCCGGGGTTTGTAATCCATCATGCCTTTGTGATATCTCGTGTAAATAAAGCAAATACTTTAGGGGTTAATTTTAACTTCATTGGATAAAAAACTACTTTTTCAAGCGAAAAATAGGAAAAAGAACCTAGCTTGAACAAATTATCCGGGCTAAGATACCCGCTGGAAGAAGCTAGGTCAATCATTTAAGGTTTACTTTTAT
>NZ_LR134424.1:0-7500 GCF_900637865.1 Legionella adelaidensis | reverse complement strand
TACGGGGTGCGGAGAAGTCATTAATGCCCGGCTTCCAGGAAAAGCCTCTAAGCGACAGCTTATAGAGAACCGTACCGTAAACCGACACAGGTGGACAAGTAGAGAATACTAAGGCGCATGAGAGAACTCGGGTGAAGGAACTAGGCAAAATGGTACCGTAACTTCGGGAGAAGGTACGCCCTTGTTGGTGAGATACTTGCGTATGGAGCTGATGAGGGCCGCAGAGACCAGGTGGCTGCGACTGTTTATTAAAAACACAGCACTCTGCAAATTCGTAAGAAGACGTATAGGGTGTGACGCCTGCCCGGTGCCGGAAGGTTAATTGATGGGGTTATCTTCGGAGAAGCTCCTGATCGAAGCCCCGGTAAACGGCGGCCGTAACTATAACGGTCCTAAGGTAGCGAAATTCCTTGTCGGGTAAGTTCCGACCTGCACGAATGGCGTAACGATGGCCACACTGTCTCCACCCGAGACTCAGTGAAATTGAAATTGCGGTGAAGATGCCGTATACCCGCGGCTAGACGGAAAGACCCCGTGAACCTTTACTACAGCTTTGCACGGGACTTTGACAATAACTGTGTAGGATAGGTGGGAGGCTAAGAAGTCAGGACGCTAGTTCTGATGGAGCCGACCTTGAAATACCACCCTGTTGTTGTTGAGGTTCTAACTTGGACCAGTAATCCTGGTTGAGGACAGTGTATGGTGGGTAGTTTGACTGGGGCGGTCTCCTCCCAAAGAGTAACGGAGGAGCACAAAGGTACCCTCGGTACGGTCGGACATCGTACCAAGAGTGTAAAGGCAAAAGGGTGCTTGACTGCGAGAGTGACGGCTCGAGCAGGTACGAAAGTAGGTCTTAGTGATCCGGTGGTTCTGAATGGAAGGGCCATCGCTCAACGGATAAAAGGTACTCCGGGGATAACAGGCTGATACCGCCCAAGAGTTCATATCGACGGCGGTGTTTGGCACCTCGATGTCGGCTCATCACATCCTGGGGCTGTAGCAGGTCCCAAGGGTATGGCTGTTCGCCATTTAAAGTGGTACGCGAGCTGGGTTTAGAACGTCGTGAGACAGTTCGGTCCCTATCTGCCGTGGGCGTAGGAAAATTGAGAGGAGCTGCTCCTAGTACGAGAGGACCGGAGTGGACGAACCTCTGGTGTACCGGTTGTGACGCCAGTTGCATTGCCGGGTAGCTAAGTTCGGACGGGATAACCGCTGAAAGCATCTAAGCGGGAAGCCTCCCTCGAGATGAGTTTTCCCATGAAGCCCGTTGAAGACGACGACGTTGATAGGCGAGGTGTGGAAGCGCAGTAATGTGTGAAGCTAACTCGTACTAATTGGCTGATTGTCTTGACCATATAACCTGAATTGTTTTGTAGCAGGTTATGCTAATCGCTAACCCATTTCTTCTACCGTGGACTAAGCATCCACAAACCAGTTTTCCTGGCGAGCATAGCCGTTTGGAACCACCTGATCCCATCTCGAACTCAGAAGTGAAACATTCGCGCGCCGATGATAGTGTGGGGTTTCCCCATGTGAAAGTAGGTCATTGCCAGGGCTTTTTCCTTAAAGGCGACAGTAGTCGCCTTTTTTTTTTGCCTGCAAATTTGAAAAAAACAGGTCTGTTCAACAAACCTACCTTTGATGCAGCGCAGCGGAATAAAAGGGTTTACCATATTCCTCATCCGATTCCTAAAGCTCTCCGCTTACTAGCGTGGCGGCTCAGCAAGTATTTTTTACATTAAGGGAAATAAGTATTAAGGTACTTTTGTAAAATTTAGCAGCATAATACAGGAATTTTATTCTATGCCAGATAACTATCGATTAAGAAACATAAATTCCATCATCCAAATGTAAAAATGCACTAACTGTTTGATCTACCCTTTCATCAATAAGAATATTTATATGGTTAATGCCTGCAAGTAGCACGAGAGAAGCATAAGAGTAATTTTCGCAAAAGATGATCGATTCTTTAGGATCAATTGCCTGATCGTCTTTTCCATGAATGCATAAAAAAGGAATTCTGGCTTTTTCTGTAAAATTTTGAAAATTTAGTCGGTTAATATCTATTAATGTTTGCTCTTTGAAGACTTGATGAAGTTGCAGATATGCTTTTGGACTCAACTTCAATTGCTTTGCCAACCTTTTTACTGGCGTTCTCATACGCGTTGGGGCTGCGAGTAAAACAATCTTTTCGGGCTCTTCCTGAATATGCCAATGTGCAAATTGTCTGCTAAGGTTTAATGCATTCAGCAACATAGATCCTCCAAAGGAATGACCAATTGCTGCATAGAAGGGACCTAGTTCACAAAGGATTTTTTTTAAAATAAGGACAGCATCCGTCCAAACCAATTGCCTGCCTTTTGCTTCTCCATGTGCTGGAAAATCAATAGCATATACTTCAAAGCCCTGATTTACCAAACTGTCTATTAATTTTGACATGTAAGCTGCGCGAGACATCCATCCGTGCGCCAACAAAATTTTACGACCTGTATCATTATTTTTTGGGGCAAAACGATGCAGGATATAATGCTTCGGTTCATGATAATGAAATGATTCTGTTCGTTGTTCATTAAAATACTCACAAGCACGTTGCGCAAAGTCTTTGTATTTTTTTTCTACCATAAAATGAAGCGGCGTAATAAAAATTTGATAGCAAAGTTTTGCGTGTAAATAATCTTTAAACTGAACAAGAGAATTAACCATTCCATTCCTTGGAAGTAGTGAGTTATTTAACTTCAGGACTCACGCAAAATGTCGATCTCTTCGTTAAAAAATGATTTTAATTCGGTCATTTAGTTAATCTAAAACTCCCTCATTAAAATATTTTTTGCCTTGACCTCAACGTTTTGCGTAAATCCTGATCTAAGATAGCAGTGTTTATGAATATTGCATGTATCAATTACCATTTCAATTTTTTTTTTCAGGTTTTCTGGTGAGAAGAATTATTTTTTTGCTACTATCAATGGATTTAAGCTTAATTTATAAGGACATACTATGCACAAAGAAGAACATAATTATAAAGATGAAGGAAGAGAGCTTAAGGGATTTATTGCCTATGATGAGAATAAGGCTGCGCCAATGCCAGGTGTCCTAATCGTTCATGATTGGACCGGTTGCAATGCATTTGCGAGGGATAAAGCGGAAAAAATTGCAAACCTTGGGTATTTTGGTTTTGCAGTAGATATGTTTGGTAATGGTAAGCAAGGAAAAACCATTGAAGAAAAGCAGGCCCTCATTCAACCTCTAGTTCATGATCGTAGGTTAATTCGTGATAGATTAATTGCTGCTTATGAATCGTTGCTTGCTTTTAAAAATGTGGATAAAAATCGAATTGCAATAATGGGTTTTTGCTTCGGTGGGTTATGTGCTCTGGATATGGCTCGTAGTGGGATTAATATTCAAGGTGCTATTAGCTTCCATGGTCTTTTGAATAGACCAGAGGGCCTTCCTACCAATCCCATTAGAGCTAAAATTCTAGTTTTGCATGGATATGATGATCCTATGGTGCCCCCGGATGTAGTTAATGAATTTTGTCAGGAAATGACTGAAGCTAAAGCGGACTGGCAAGTACATATGTATGGTAATACTCAGCATGCATTTACTAATCCGGAGGCACATGACAGGGACCTTGGCACTATTTATAATTCCCTCGCGGCAGAACGTTCCTGGAGAGCGTTAGAAAATTTCCTTTCAGAAATTTTTACAATTAATAAATAAAATGAGGAATGTAATTTTAAAACATGCTGCTCACCTTGGCCAAATGCTAACAGAGCGCAGGGTTCGTTGCGCGGTTGCGGAATCTTGCACTGGCGGTGGTCTTGGTGCTGCAATTACTGCTATTTCAGGGAGTTCGAAATGGTTTGATCGCGGTTTTATTACTTACAGTAATGAAGCAAAAGAAGCGCTTTTAGGGATTCCGAAATCCTTGATTAAAAAATATGGTGCGGTAAGTAAAGAATGTGCTATTGCTATGGTTCAAGGTGCCATTGCTAAAAGTGATGCCGAAGTAGCAGTTTCAATTACAGGAATAGCAGGGCCAGATGGCGGTACTGAAGAAAAACCTGTAGGCACTGTCTGGATTGCATGGGCTGGGGACACGCAAAAAATTGTGGCTAGATGCTTTCTTTTTAAAGGGGATAGAGAATCTATTCGCAATCAAGCTATCGAAAAAGCTCTGGAAGGATTAATTAAACGTTGCGATCCGATAAAGCATCCGTTGATAAGGAGTAAAGATGCTGGGCGGTATTTTATTGCCATATGGCCTGACAAAATAGAAGCAGAAGCTTTAATCCAGCATTTACTAAGGACCCAGTGTTTCCCAATAGAGAAATTAATTCCAAAAGAGAATTTACACCTTACTCTCGCTTATTTGGGAAAAGCTTATCCCGGTTATTTGGAAGACGCAGGTAAGGTGGTCCAACAAATTAAAGAAAAGCCTTTTACAATTACTCTCTCTGAAATTAATCATTTTAAACACCAGATTGTTTGGTGTGGATTAAAAAAGTCTTCTCCGGCACTACATAACTTATTTAAAAGGCTTACTTTTAATTTAATCACTGCTGGGTATATACCCGAAAATAGACCATTTATTCCGCATGTGACTCTTGCAAGACATATGGAATATAAAGAAATTGATAATTTTCAATCGCTCAATTGGACTGTAAAAAAAATTTGTTTGGCAAAGTCAACAGGTGCTCCTTTATATGAAATAGTGAAAGAATGGGAGCTTGGTTAATAATTAAGGAAAGAATAATGAAAGATAAATTTAATAATATTACTAAAGATATCAGCACGCAGCTGGCCAAGATACGCAAGGAAATGCCAGAGGTAATGGCCGGGTTTTCCGCACTATCTCAAGCAGCAACGAAAGAAGGCGCTTTAGACAAAAAAACAAAAGAACTTATTGCTATGGCATTAGCAGTAGCGAATCATTGTCCTGGTTGTATTGGGTTTCATTCACAAGCTCTTATCAAACTAAAAACTTCGAGAGAAGAATTGTTAGAAACGTTGGCTATGGCTATCTATATGGGAGGAGGCCCTTCTCTTATGTATGCAGCCGAAGCTTTGGAGGCTTTTGAAGAATTTAACCAGAGTTAGTTAGTTAGTAAAATTTAGAGTTAAACGTTGGGCTTCGACGCCAATGCACCTATTAAATGTAGATTTGCCTGGAAGGCCCAACGTTGTTTAACTTGCCCCCACATGTTGCAGTGATGGAGTTGCAGGGGGTGATGCTGCCTTATTTTGTACTGCCTGACAGGGAAACCGTTTACTAAATCCTAATAATGCTATTTGTGAGACCGTCATTTTATTTTTTTCAGGTTCTGTAGCCTCTTTATAAGTTTGTTGAATTAATTCATTAATCTCTTCAGGGCTTAAATGTGTGCTTGGAGGTAAACAAAATAAAGGGGGAGAGCCATGTGCTTTAGCGTTTTCATTAGCCAAAATTAAACTTTCCCCAATGCTTTCACTTGTTAAAACTAAAATATTTCTTGCAGATCTTGCCCATGCTTGTGATTGCGGATCTGCTTTCATCTCCATCTGAGGAATGTTATTAGCTATATTCATGTAGTGATCAATCGTATCTGCGTAAAGATTAAACGAGAAAGCAAGCATAATTAAAAATAGAAGTCTCATTCTAAAGCTCCAAACCACATAAAATATAATATTCTTATAAAGAATGGGGGGTAATCCATTCTAAACTAAACGCTAAAAATAGAAATAAAAATAATCCTAATGAGAGGGCAATTCGCCAAGTTAACGACTTTACTGTTCGTTTCGTTTTTCCCTCGTCCTTAACTAAAAAAACCAGCCCACTCGCAAGGCTAACTAAAATAATAATCATGACAAGAATTATGAGCGATTTTGTGAACATTTTGTTATACTCCTGACCTTTACTGCGAGTTATGAAGGCGCCTCTCGTTAAGAATGCTAAGTTTAACCTTTTTTAATCGGTCTTTCACCCCACGCTGGACAATGATTTGTTTGGCTCTGGTAAGTTTTTGTTTATTTATTTCATTAGGTTTTTGGCAACTAAAAAGGGCTGAAGAAAAAAGAGATACATTAATGAAGTATAACAGTTTAAGTTCGCAGTCCTCTTTAGTGAGGGTGGATAAAGGAAGATTACCAGAAAATTTTCAACCCATTCAGCTGAAAGGGGTTTATTTACCCTTTGTGTTGTATTTAGATAATCAATTTTATCATCACAATATCGGATATGATGTCCTTACTCCTTTTCTTTTACAAGACGGGAACATAGTATTAATTGATAGGGGATGGATCCAGGCTCTGTCAACACGTGATACTTTACCTAAGATTCAGACCCCCTCTGATTTACTAACCGTTCGTGGGTATGTTTATTATCCTCCCCGGAAAAGCTGGTTTCTTGGACAATTGTTTGAAAGAAAAAACTCAAGTTTAGCGGTTATTGAATATATTGATCCTAAATTAATCAGTCAATTTTTGCATAAATCTGCTTATCCGTTTATTATTCGCCTAAACCAAAATGATGCCCATGGATTTGTCAGAGAGTGGCCTATTACCAACTTCTCCCCTGAGCGCCATATTGGCTATGCAATACAATGGTTTGGTTTTGCGCTGGTAACCATCCTTCTTTTTTTAGCGTTGAATCTGAAGAAGTATAATGAGAAAGTTTAACTATAAAAACATGGTTATTTATGCCTTGGTTATTATTTTTATTTTACCAGGGTTATTGGCACATTATTTTTTTCATCACCCCGATTTTCTAAAAAATAATAAAACAAATAAGGGCGAATTGGTAATCCCGCCGGTTAAGCTATCATTGATAGAAAAAACAAATTTTAGTCAGGGTAAGGATCACAGTATTTCTTTCGCTGAAGGAAAAAAATGGAAGCTGCTATTATGGGAGCCCAGTGTTTGTGACACGGATTGTTATAACCAACTTGATCGCTTATCACGTATACGGTTAGCCCTGGGACGAAAATTGTATCATGTGGATGTAGGGCTACTTGGTAAAGCTGATAAAATAAGTGAAAAGCTCCAATCTGTTTTCAAAAGCCTTGATCTGCATTACCTGATATCTAGTAACAGAGAACATCTCACGAATGCTACTAGAATCTTATTGGTCGATCCCAATGATTATATGGTTATCGCTTTTAAAAAGGATGCTTCTTCAAAAGATATTTTTCATGACTTAAAAAAATTAGTAAATACGAAAGAGCAAGCAATGTAATGAAAGTTAATTACCTGAGAACCATAGTATTAATAGCAATTTTTTTGGCGTTAGGCGTTGTCACTTTAGGGGCGTATACCCGTTTAACTAATGCCGGTCTTGGTTGCCCTGATTGGCCGGGATGTTACGGTAAAATCGTCTTACCAACAAATGCAATTGATCTCGCAGGCGCACAACAATCTTTCCCCGCCGTTCCTATCGAGCCGAAAAAAGCATGGACTGAAATGATTCATCGCTATGCAGCAGGTACCTTGGGAAGTTTAATTTTTTTAATAGTAGGATTTGGCACC
>NZ_LR134423.1 GCF_900637865.1 Legionella adelaidensis | reverse complement strand
ATCTTGTTCATTTATAAAAAGAAATTTAAGTTTTATTTGATTGAAATATTTTTGCCTGGATTATTAAGGCGTCTTGCATGAATAAATGGCATGAATATTTACACTTAATGCGGTTTAATAAACCGATTGGCATATTTCTTCTATGGTGGCCTACTGCGTGGGCTTTATGGATAGCAAATGAAGGAATGCCTAATCTTGTAACCCTTCTTTATTTCGTTTTAGGCACTGTTATTATGCGAGCGGCGGGATGTGTGATAAATGATATCGCTGATCGTAATTTTGATGACAAAGTAGCTCGTACAGTTACCCGTCCTCTCGCAACAAAAAAAGTAAGTTTATACGAAGCATTTCTACTCTTGATTGGGTTATTAAGTGCTGCATTAGTAATTTTGGTGCAACTTCCACCGGCTTGTTTTGATTTTGCTTTAATCGCTCTTTTTATTATTTTCGTTTATCCCTTCTGTAAACGCTTTTTTCCCGCCCCCCAGTTTGTATTAGGGTTAGCTTTTTCTATGGGTATACCTATGGCATACATCGCCTCCCATCAGTCTTTGAATGCTATTATGGCGCTTTTAGTACTTATCAATTCGGCATGGATTATTGCATATGATACGCAATATGCCATGGTGGATAGAGAAGATGATGTACGGATTGGGGTGAAATCCACGGCTATTTTATTTGCTCATTTGGATGTATTAATAATTACTCTCCTACAGTGTTTTTCTCATGCACTATGGCTTCTTTTGGCGTTACTCATTCCGGTGAGTTTAAAGTTCTATATATGTTGGGTATTCGGTGGGTTTTTATTGTATTACCAGTATGGATTAATAAAAGATAGAAAGCCCGCATCCTGCTTTAAAGCCTTTATGAACAATAATTGGTACGGGTTGATTATGTGGTTAGGGTTAATGTAGGTTGGCGCCGAAAGGACCAACAAACGCTCTCAAAATAAATAATGAATGTTGGGCCTTCGGCGCCAACCTACATTGTGCATTGGTCTAATAATCCGCTCGCCCCGATTCGAAACCAATTGGAATGTATCTCTTTATTCATCACTATTTTTGCTAGTGCTATGTACTCTTGAGCTTGGGTTATTGTTTTTACCCCTCCCGACACTTTTACCCCACAGCTGGAATTTATTTTTTTTAGGGCAGAAAGCATAGCAAATACGGCAGGCATGCTGGCTCCTTCTTTGGTTTTTCCAGTAGAGGTTTTTAGAAAATGGCAACCTAATTTTGCAATAGCACTACTCATCTCAAATATTTCATGAAGCTCCTCAATCTCTCCAGTTTCCAGAATAACTTTGAAAACTTTATTGTATTCTTTTGCTAACTCCAGATTTTTCTTGCAATAGGAGAGTGCTAGCTTTTTTTCTCCAGATAAATAACTGCGGTAAGGAAAGACATAATCAATTTCATCGACAGTTTGTTCTTCAAGCAAAGTTTTAAGACGATAAGTAACGTCTTCTTGTGGTTCTTCCCCACTGGGAAAATTAATGACTGTTGCTTTTTTGATAGGGAAATTCTTAAGCAAAGTTAAGTGTTTTGGATAAACACAAATAGCTGCCACTTGATGAGTAACTGCTTTTTCACCTAAGGCTAAAATGTCACTTTCTAGGGCTTGCTCATCTAACAAGGTCAAATCAATGAGAGATATTATTTCACTTTTTGAAATTTTAATCTTTTCTTGTGCAATACGATCTTTCAGGGAAAGCAATTCCTCACAAAGCTCCATTAGAGTTCAGCCACGAAACGTTTAACCAGGGTTAATAATTTTTCTGCTGCTTGTGAGGCCATTAATACCACGGCATCATGATTATGGCTAATAGTAGACAAACCTGTTGCATAATTTGTAATAGTCGCAATAACTGCTACTTTCATGCCACAGTGATTCGCTACTAGTACCTCAGGTACCGTAGACATGCCTACGGCATCGGCGCCTAAGATACGAAATGCTCTGATTTCGGCTGCGGTTTCGTAATTGGGACCCAATACTGAAATATAAACACCTTGGTGCAAAGAGATGTTTTCTTTATGTGCCAAGAATAATAATTTCTCCCGAGCTTCCAAGTCATAAGCATTATCCAATGGCAAGAATCGGGGGCCAAATTCGTCATCATTTGTACCTACTAGAGGATTGCTAGGCAGCATATTGATATGGTCAGTGATAAGCATCAGCTCGCCAGGACCTACATCTTCACGTAAAGATCCCGAGGCATTTGTCGCTAAAAAATATTCACAACCTAATAATTTTAAGGTGCGTACATATGTTTTCACTGCTTCAAGGTTATGCATGCCTTCATAAGTGTGTGCGCGGCCTTGTAAGCAAACCACATCTATCCCACAAAGATTGCCTAATACCAAGTTGCCATAATGACCATGTACATTAATTATTGGGAAGCCAGGTAATTCTTTATAGCTAATTGTCGCTGTATTTTCTAATTGCTCGGCAAGCCCGCCTAGACCGGAGCCTAAAACAATACCAATTTTAGGTTGAAATTGAGGAAAGCGGCTTTTTATTAAATCAGCGGCTAAATGCGCATTGGTTGGTTTTTTACTACTCATAAAACAGTTCCATCAAAATTAAAAGCAAGCGGTAATAAATCCTTCATAGAAATGGATTTTAAAATTGTTTCATTGTTACATAAATGAATAAGGGTCTCTGGAGAAGCAAATTCCTGTATGCGTTGCCTGCATGCACCACAGGGAGGACATAATTGGTTTGTGCTGCAAAGAATAACCATTTCCTTAATTTGTCGATACCCCGCGGTTACCATCTGTGCAATCGCTGAGCCTTCTGCACAAAGGGTTAAGCCATAGGAACCATTTTCGACATTGACCCCGGTAAATAATTTATCTTGTTCACTACGTATACAAGCACTTACATGAAAGCGAGAGTACGGTGCATAGGCATTTGATAATACCTG